>JAYSOC010000034.1:0-15684 GCA_043723285.1 Ferruginibacter sp.
GAAATTATTCAAAAAGCATTTTGTATTATTATTTTCATTTCTATGGCAAAAAGTAACTTATCCATTTATTTAGAAAGGCTCAATACGCTTATTCCTACTTTTGAAAAACAAAATGATGTTATTTCTAAAGCAAGTATTGGTTGGCACATAGAACACATTTTCAAGGTCCTCATTAACGTAACCGAAACAATTAAAACATCTAACCCTGTAGATTTTAAAAGCAATTTTAATTTTATAAGAATATTGGTTTTTGTTACAAACAAAATACCTAGGGGCAAAGCAAAAGCTCCAAAATCTGTAATACCTTTCTCAAATATAACTAGAGAAAGTTTAATAGAAAATGCAGCTTTAGCAAAACAAATAGTGAAAGAGCTATATAGCTTAGATACAAATAAACATTTTAATCATCCCTTTTTTGGAAATGTAAAATTAAATGGCTGTATAAAATTCTTGACTATTCATACAAAGCATCATTTAAAAATAATAGAGGAAATAAATAATAGTGTTCTTTGAAGGGGTTGAAGATTCTACTTTTATATCTTTAATGTTTGTTACACCAAATCTTAAAGCCAAATTTCCCTTAAATTCGCATCTCACAATCAACTTCCCACGTATTTAAATTTAATGAAAAAAGCAATTGTAATCGGTAGCGGTTTTGCAGGTTTATCAGCAGCTAGTTTTATGGCTAAAGCAGGATGGGATGTAACAATGTTAGAAAAACATATGCAAACAGGTGGGCGTGCGCAAAAATTTGAAGCAGCTGGTTTTACTTTTGATATGGGGCCAAGTTGGTATTGGATGCCAGATGTGTTTGAGCGTTACTTTAGTTGCTTTGGTAAAAAAGTTTCTGATTATTATTCTCTCAAAAGATTAGATCCATCTTATTCCGTTTATTACCCCGAAAATAAAATAGATATACCCGCAGATTATACTGCACTTAAAATTTTATTTGAAAGTATAGAAAAAGGTAGTGCAGAAAAACTAGATAAATTTTTAGAAGAAGCATTGTACAAATATGAAGTGGGTGTAAAAAAATTGGTTTTTAAACCAAGCCTTTCTATAATGGAATTTGCAGATATTGAATTAGCAAAAGGCGTTTTAAAATTAGATGTATTTACCAATATGAAAAAGCATATTGGTAAATATTTTAAACATCCACAGTTGGTACAGTTGATGGAATTTCCTGTTTTATTTTTAGGGGCATTGCCACAAAATATTCCTGCTTTGTATAGTTTAATGAATTATGCAGATATAAAATTGGGCACTTGGTATCCCGAAGGAGGTTTAAATACCGTTGCCTCATCTATGCACAAACTAGCTACCGAACTTGGAGTAAAAACTTTTTTTGGACAAAATGTACAAAGTATAAATATAGAAAAGGGTAAAGCTGTTTCTGTAACAACAACATCATCTAAAAGCGAAGAAATATTTTTTGCAGATGCTATTATTTCTGCAGCAGATTATCATTTTACAGAAACCAAATTATTAGAAGAAAAATATAGAACTTACAGCGAAGCATATTGGGATAAGAGGGTAATGGCGCCGTCTTGTTTATTATATTATGTGGGCATCAATAAAAAATTAATAAACGTTCATCATCACTCTTTATTTTTTGATGTGAACTTTAATAAGCACGGCAAAGAAATTTATGATACACCCATGTGGCCTACTGAACCTTTGTTTTATGTGTGTACATCATCCGTTACAGATGAGAACGTAGCACCTGCAGGCGGCGAAAATCTTTTCTTCCTCATACCTGTAGCCGCTGGCCTTGTGGGTGATGATGTAAAATTGAGGGATGCATATTTTGAGAAAATTATACAAAGGTTTGAGCAACAAACTGGAAATAAAATTGCAGATGCCATCATCTATAAGCGATCTTATTCCGTATCTGATTTTAAAAATGATTTTAATGCATTTAAAGGGAATGCATATGGGCTAGCCAATACGTTAATGCAAACGGCGATATTTAAACCGTCGCTAAAGAGCAAGAAAGTAAGTAACTTGTATTATGCTGGGCAATTAACAGTACCAGGGCCAGGTGTACCGCCATCTTTAATTAGTGGAGAAGTGGCAGCGGCGCAGGTGGTGAAGGAGTTAGGAAATTGAAGGTTGTTGAAAATTGTTTGAAAGGTTGAAGGAGTTAGCTCAGTATTGATGCTGTCTCCAAAGTTATTAGGGTTTAAAGTTTTGCGAAGCAAAACCAAACCCCAACTTCTTTCCAATAAAACGCCTTTCCGGCTTTTCGGCAAAAATATTTTGAAAAAAAAATAAAAAGTTTAAATTAAAGTATTGTCAAACTGAGCTTGTCGAAGTTGGTGTTATCTAAAACAAGGCTATCAACTAAATAAACATGCCTTCGACAAGCTAAGGCTGACACTCAAAAAAAGCAAAGCTTTTTTACAATGATAGAATTATTTCACACAGTATGCCACGAGTGCAGCAAAATAACAGCCGAAAGATATAGCACATCTTTTAGTAGCGCCATACGAATGCTACATGCAGACTTGCGCATGCCCGTGTATGATATATATGGATTCGTAAGGTTTGCAGATGAAATTGTTGATACTTTTCATGGTTTTGATAAAGCCAATTTATTAGACGATTTTAAAAAAGAAACCTACGATGCAATAGAGAGAAAAATAAGTTTAAATCCCATCTTACATAGTTTTCAAATAACAGTAAACAAATACAATATTGACCATGCTTTAATAGAAGCATTTTTCAATAGCATGGAAATGGATTTGAGCGAAAAGCAATACGATGCATCTGCATATAATACTTACATATATGGAAGCGCTGAAGTAGTGGGGTTGATGTGCTTATACGTATTTTGTAATGGCGATAAAATAGAGTACGAAAAATTGTGCCCATCGGCTCAAAGCCTTGGTGCCGCTTTTCAAAAAGTAAATTTTTTACGAGATTTAAAAGCAGATCATGAGCAATTAAACAGAACATATTTTCCCGGTGTAAATTTTAAAAATTTTACAGAAACAGATAAAAGAATTATAGAGGAAGATATTGCCAAAGATTTAAAAAATGCTTATGAAGGCATTGTTATGTTACCCAATAAAGCTAGGTTTGGCGTATATGTTGCCTATAAATATTACCTCACGCTGTTTAAGAAAATAAAAACAGCACAGCCCCAGGTTTTGTTAGAAAATAGGGTACGCATTAGCAATACATTTAAAGCCGTAATTTTGCTAAAAGCGGGTTTACGTAGCTCCTTCAATTCCTTATAATTTTATGAGTCATAAAAAAGCAGTTATCATTGGTAGCGGTGTGGCAGGATTGGCTACTGCCATAAGGCTTGCTGTGCAAGGTTTTGATGTGGCTGTTTACGAAAAAAATAGTTATCCTGGTGGTAAATTATCTGCATTTGAAATAGATGGTTTTCGTTTTGATGCTGGCCCTTCACTTTTTACACAACCCCAAAATATTGAAGAGCTTTTTGCATTAGCAAATGAACCTATTGAAAATTATTTTTCTTACAGTAAGCTAGATATTGCTTGCAAATATTTTTATGAAAATGGGAAAACAATAAATGCGTATAGCAATGCTGATTTATTTGCAAAAGAACTATCAGAAAAAGTAAACGAGCCCGAAGCCAACATTAAAAAATATTTAACCAGCTCTGGAATATTATACAACAGCATAGCAAGCATATTTTTAAACCATTCTTTACACAAAAGAAGAACTTGGTTTCATCCACGCACTATTAAAGGATTTCTAGCCCTCAAGTTTTCTTATTTGTTTCAATCATTAGGGGCATATAATAAACAATTTGCTGCAAAAGAAACCCAGCAAATTTTTAATCGCTTTGCTACATACAATGGCAGCAACCCTTACAAAGCACCTGCCATGCTAAGTTTGATACCACATTTAGAACAAACTGAAGGTGCATATTATCCGCAAGGTGGTATGATAAATATTACCAATGCGCTATACAATCTTGCTATCAAAAAAGCTGTAGCTTTTCATTTCAATGCAGCCGTAGAAAAAATAATTTATCCAGATAATAAAGCTGTAGGCATAGTGGTAAACAACGAAAATGTTTTTGCAGATGTAGTTATTAGTAATAGCGATATTTATTTTACACACAAATATTTATTGGGCAATAATAAAATAGCAAATAAAATTTTAAAGCAAGAAAGGAGCAGTAGTGCGTTGGTTTTTTATTGGGGTTTAAATAAAATTTTTTCTGAACTAGAATTGCACAATATTTTATTTACAACCGATTACCCTGCGGAGTTTGCACATATTTTTAAACTCAAAAAGTTATATACTGACCCAACCATTTATATTAACATTACCAGCAAGCAAGAAACTACACAAGCACCACCTAATTGCGAAAATTGGTTTGTAATGATAAACGTACCTTCTGACACAAATTATGATGCAGGAGTTTTAAAAGAAATTGCAAAAAAATATATTGTACAAAAAATAAACAGATTACTTAATACCGATATTGAAAAACATATTATAGCCGAAGAAATGTTACACCCACAAAGCATAGAAGCCAACACAGGCTCATACCTTGGCTCTTTGTACGGCACTAGTAGCAATAGTAAAAAAGCGGCATTTCTTCGGCATCCAAATTTTACAAGCCATATAAAAAATTTATATTGTTGTGGTGGTAGTGTACACCCAGGCGGTGGCATTCCGCTTTGTTTAAAAAGTGCAAAAATTGTGAGCGATCTTATAAAGCATGATATAAAAAAAGAAAGAAATGTACATGCTTAAAACAAAAACGCAAATTGCCACTGCTATTGCCATACTTTTTCATGCCATTGGTTTTATAGGCATGTTTTCTAATAAAGATTTTTTTGTTGCCACTACCGCTTTCAATCTTTTATTAATGGCAGGTTTGTTGTTTTATACTCAGCAAAAAATAAACTTTTATTTTATTTTATTCGTAGTTATTTGTTTTACAACTGGTATAGCTGTAGAAATTGTGGGCACAAGCACAGGGTATCTATTTGGGGAATATGAATACGGAAAAATGTTAGGTATCGGTATAAAAAAAGTGCCCATAGTTATTGGTGTCAATTGGTTTATTATAATGTATTGCTGTGGTATAACTGTACATACTATTTTAGAAAAGTTATCTGCTAAGTTAGAAACCATGACGGGTGCACCTTCGCCAGCTCTAAAAATTTTATCAATCGTATCTGACGGTGCCATGCTAGCTGTAGTATTTGATTGGGTAATGGAACCCGCTGCCATAACACTCGGTTATTGGAAATGGCTTGGCGATGGAGATATACCAGCATATAATTATATGACATGGTTTGTAATAAGTACTTTACTCATGCTCGTTTTTAGTGTGTTAAAATTTAACAAGCAAAATATTTTCGCTGTAAATTTGCTAATGATTATGATGATGTTTTTTATGTTGGTAAGAACTTTTTTATGATGCTATTATTTTACATATTAATTACCCTGGCTACTTTCTTTTTAATGGAAGGTATTACTTGGGCTACACATAAGTTTGTAATGCATGGTTTTTTGTGGTACTTGCACGAAGACCATCACAAACCACATGGTTCTTTTTTTGAAAAAAATGATGCTTTCTTTTTAATATTTGCCATACCAAGTTGGTTGTGCATTATGCTTGGGTTGCAAAACGGAAATTACATTACAGCATCTATTGGTTTTGGTATTGCTATGTATGGCTTGGCATATTTTTTAGTACACGATGTCATTATTCACCAGCGGTTTAAATGGTTTACCCGTAGCAACAATGTATATGTACGCACTATACGCTGGGCGCACAAAATGCATCATAAGCATATGGGTAAAGAAGATGGGGAAAGTTTTGGAATGTTGTACGTTGCTAAAAAGTATTGGGAAAAAGTGAAGGCGGATAAGGCGAGGAAGGTTTTTTAGGATTTGTCTACGGGCTTTCTTTTTTCATGGCGTCATCGTTGTGTCACTCACTTCATCGTTATACCTTTTTTGAACATTTATCGAAATTTATTATTTGAACCCACACTACACATATTTCCTCATATTAGCCTGCTCCCTAGCAGGACCGCTTGCACTTAGTTTCGATAAAAAAGTAGCCTTCTATAAAAAATGGAAATATGTTTTTGCAGCTATGCTTTTGCCTGCTTTGTTTTACATTATTTGGGATGGTTATTTTGCCAGCGAAAAAATTTGGTTTTTTAATGCTGATTATATTGCTACCAAAACCAATATTTACAACTTACCATTAGAAGAGGTTCTTTTCTTTTTTGTAGTACCTTATTGTTGCACTTTTGTGTACGAATGTGTACGTTGCTATTTTCCAAAACTACAAAGCAATAAAAAAGCAGATGGTTTTTTATGGGTACTATCCTTTGTGCTTTTAATAGTTGGTTTTTTTACTTTAAAACTTCGCTATACATCTTATACAAGTATTTTTTTAGCAATATTTATTTTTATTGTATTGGGATTTCGAAAATATTTTTCATCATTTAATAGTTCTGCATTTCTTGTTGCTTATGCCATTATTCTTATTCCTTATTTTATCGTAAATGGTTTTCTTACAGCAATACCTGTAATCACTTATAACGATACACAAAATTTTGCTATAAGAATTTATACCATTCCTGTAGAAGATATGTTTTATGGAATGCTACTCGTATTAATGAATGTGGTGGGTTTTGAAAAATTATTGAAACGATCTTAAAATTATCATTATGGAATTTGGGGCGCAACAGCAATTGTTTTAAATTATAAAATTGATTTTTCAATCACATTATTTTTCTCAATTAATATTATTGCTTCCTTATTCGTGCATTCGTTGTAGATTTTCATTTCACCACATACATTTCTTCCCATCTTGTTGTATATCGTGGGCTACGGAGCTCTTGCCGCATTTTCCAATTTCTTTTGGTACCGCTTGTTGCAAATTTTATGATATCATTTCTCATGGCAAAGTTTACATTATCTAGCGTACTCATGAGTAAGCGATGGTTATTTTTAATTTCTGGTAAAAATAAATTCCCTTGTATGGTTGTATCTGGCACAAGCCCACTAAGTATTACGCCTGCTTTTTTATATGTGCGACCATGTTCATATAATTTATCTACCAATTGTACAGCCGCTTTTATAAGTTCGTTTGTGGCAGATGTGGCTACGGGTAATGTTACATAACTCCCTACACTTGGTCCATGTCTAAAATAAGTATTTGGGCTTTGCTCTTTTGGCACTAAAAATACATTGATGATGCTGGCTGCGCTTTGTTGCCTTCGTAGTTTTTCCGCAGCTCGTGATGTGTATGTGGCTATGGCTTCTTTTATTTCTTTAATACTTTTTACTGTACTACCAAACATACGGGTGGTAGCAATCATTTTCTTTACCACCAATTCTTCTTTATGTTGTATAACGGCTTCGCCTTTTAATTCTTGTAGCAAACGCTTTCCTACTACGCCTCCTAAATTTTTATGAGCCCACTCTTCTGTTTTTTTTGTAAGGTCAAATGCGGTGAACACCGCATTCATATCTCTTAATTTTTCTGCATATTGCCTGCCTACACCCCACACTTCGCCAATGGGTGTATCTTGTAAGGCTTTTGCAATTTTTTCTTTTGTATCTAACACCACCACACATCGTGTGGCTATTTTATTTTTCTTTGCCAGATGATTGGCCACTTTAGATAATACTTTTGTAGGTGCTACGCCAATAGATACTTTTATGCCCGTCCACATTTCTACCGTTTCTCTTATGTTTAATGCTACTTTTTGCAAATCTTTATCTGCAAATTCATCTAAGTCTAAAAATGCTTCATCTACAGAATATACTTCTACATTTTCTTTGCCTAGCATAATGCGCAGTGTTTCCATTACACGCCAACTAAAGTCGCCATACAAATTATAGTTAGATGAAAATGTAGCTACGCCATATTGCTCTATTAATGGTTTGGCTTTAAAATATGGTCCCGCCATTTCTACACCAAGTTTTTTTGCTTCATCAGTTCTAGATATAATACAGCCGTCATTGTTACTAAGTACAACAACGGGTTTGTTATCTAAATGCGGCAGAAATACTCTTTCGCAGGAGCAATAAAAACTGTTACAGTCTATGATGGCTTTCATGTTTTTTTAATAAAGCGGTGGCTTAATTTCAACGGTAATTTTATTCATGAATAGTATTCGTTTAATTATTGAAGCGTTTGTACAACCCCAACGGCGGCTTCAAGCCCTGTTGGCGGTTGAGTAGGGAGTCTCCATTTAAACCGCTGACGGGGGATAAACCCGCCGTCAGGGTTTGGCCACCTCTTTTATAAATAAAACTTTTCCTACAACATCCTCAAAATACAAGTAACCACACCCCACACTTTAAAATCGGTCATTTCGTTTACTTCTATTTTTGCAACCCTTGGTGATTCGGCGGCTAAAAAAAGTTTGTTAAACGACTGCTCGTAGCGACGTATCAGCATTTCGCCATTTACTACCGCTATCACAGTTTTGCCATTGCTTGCCTTTATACTTTTATCTACAATAACCACATCGCCGCTAAAAATGCCTGCGTTTATCATGCTGCTACCGCTCACTTTCATAAAAAATGTAGCAGGCTTGTTTTTTATTAATTGTTCGTTGAGATCTATACCTCGCTCTGCATAATCATCGGCCGCTGCACCAAAGCCCGTGGCATTTGCTGTTACTACATTATGCTGCGTATAGCGCTTGCTGCCTGTGTAGCTGCTACCAAAAAAGTTTTCCACTTCCATAAAAAAAGTTTTATTATACTAAAATATTTAGTAAATTTATGCTAAAATAATTATCTAGAAAAATAATTTTAAAAATAAGGTTATGAAAAATATAATAGCGATGCCAGGTTACAAAGCGTATGAGTATTTATTGGTGCTTAATCCGCACGAAGATTTACGAAATAAAATCATGAACATTAAAAAAGAATTTTATGATAGTTACAAATCGTCTGTTGCACTATTTAGTAAGCCGCATGTTGCGCTTGTACATTTTACACAATATGGAATAGCGGAGGAAAGAATCATAAATCGATTGCGCATTATTGCAATGGGTTTTAAACCCGTAAAAATAGAGATGCGGGATTATGGAAGTTTTCCTGCACATACTATATATATAAATGTAGTGAGCAAAGTGCCTATACAAAGTTTGGTAAAGCAAATACGAACCGAAGCGCAAAAGCTAATGAAGTTTGATGATGATCATAAGCCGCATTTTATGCTAGAGCCCTACATTACCATTGCAAGAAAATTGCAACCATGGCAATACGAAAAAGGTTGGTTGGAATATAGTCACCGGCATTTTACTGGAAGGTTTATTGCAGACGCCATGCTGTTATTGAAAAGACCTGTTGGCGAAATGAAATATGAAATAGCAGCAAGGTTTGAGTTTGAAAATTTAGATGTGGGTGTGGCGCAGGGTGCGTTGTTTTGAAACCTCACCCTCGTTCCCTCTCCATCCCGCAACAAGTGCGGGAGAGAGGGAGGACTCGAAGACCGATTGGGAGAAACCTCACCCCTTACCCTCTCCACTTCGTAGAGAGGGAGAAACTCGAAGACCGATTAGGAGATTGATTGGAAGATTGACTAGAAGATTGGGGCGGAGAGGGAATGCTCGAATATCGAGAGGGAGAAACTTGAAGACCGATTGGGAGATTGATTAGAAGATTGATTAGAAGATTGACTAGAGGATTGATTGTGATTGCGACGAACCCCAACGGGGTTCACCTTGAGTAACCATGGGTGCAGCCCATGGACTACAACACAATCATAACACACAACCCCAACGGGGTTGAACATTGTGCAAGACGTAATCTATTGCATAATAAAAGATGAAAAAAGATATATTGATGAAAGGCTGCGGGATAGAAGCGGCACCGAAGCGTAGCGAAGGTACAGCGGATAGCCCGGACAAATGTTCAATAAAAGTCCTTCGCCCACAGCCCCAAACAAAAAAAATGATAAAATAAAAACACAATTTTTTCACAACAAACCCCAACGGGGTTCACCATAAGTAACCATGGGTGCAACCCATGGACAATAACATGCTACAACAAGATCACCATAAAGTAAAAGCCACCGAGCAAGAAGAAAAAGTGCAATACCATCACGGACGTGGGGCACAAATAAACACCAAAAATCGTTTCTTAAAAGATGAAATAACGCAAGAAAATGTAGAAGCGATTGACGATTGGGAAGCATCGAATATAAAAACGCAGTACATAGAAATGCAATCTAAAACGATTGTAAATAAAGTAGAAAGTAAAGATGTAGGCATGGGCTACAGCATGAACCCGTATGCAGGTTGCGAGCATGGATGTATATATTGCTACGCACGGAATGTGCATGAATATTGGGGTTACAGCGCTGGTATAGATTTTGAACAAAAAATTTTGATAAAGAAAAATGCACCACTGTTGTTGCGCAAATTTTTGATGCATCCTAAATGGGAATGCGCACCCATTATGCTTAGCGGCAATACAGATTGCTACCAACCTGCGGAGCAGCAGTATCGCCTCACACGAGGATTGCTAGAAGTGTGCAACGAATTTAACCAACCCGTAGGCATACTTACCAAAAACTCGTGGATACTAAAAGACAAAGATGTGTTGCAAGAAATGGCGAAGAAAAAAATTGTATCGGCGATGGTATCTATTACATCTTTTAACGAAGATCTGCGCCGCATTATGGAGCCACGCACTACTACTGCAAAACAAAAACTAAAAGTAATAGAAGAACTAAGCAAAGCAGGCGTACGCATGGGCATCATGATGGGGCCAATGATACCCGGCCTTAACGATCACGAAATGCAACGCATTATGAAAACGGCGGCAGACCATGGCGCTACCTTTACGGCTTATACTTTTGTGCGACTGAATGGTGCTATAAAATTTTTGTTTCATGATTGGTTGTACAAAAATTTTCCTAACCACGCCGATAAAGTGTGGCACCTTATAGAGCAAAGCCACGATGGAAAAGTAAACGACACCCGCTGGGGCGTGCGCATGCGTGGCGAGGGTAACATTGCACAAATGGTGGCACAGCAATATAAAAAATATGGCTTACTCTATAATATGAATGCAGAAGAATGGAGCTTGGATACGAGTATTTTTAGAGTGCCTGGTGGGCAGGGGAAGTTGTTTTAGGAAATGAAATTCTATTCCTATATTTACAAAAAATTAAAAGTATGTTAGTTGACCTAGCTAAAGGTTTTAATTTAAGGATTGAAGGCGAAATGGGGAAGTATAATACTTTACCTATTGAGCAACTCGTAAAACTTGCTGAAAACTTACAAAAGCTACTTCAAGATATTGCTAAATATCAACTTGAAGTAGACGGTGCAATTGATACAAGTAATTTTAAAATCGAACTTTCTGGATTTAAAGTTGGAAGTGCTATTCCTGAATTTATATACACTCCAAGAATAAAAGCTGTTACAAGCGGAGATGTTTTGGAACAAAGAAATTTTGTAAACGAAAAATTTAATTCTTATTTAAAAATAGCCAATAAGGGAGATTATTCTGAAATTAAAAAGTTAATCCCTCAAGCTGCAACAAGAAATATAATTGTAGAGGATTTTTATAATTTTGCCACAACATTTGGCAACTCTCCTGTAAGTGTGGTTGAATTTAAAAAAGGAAAAATAGTACCTATTTATAAAATCCATAAATTCAAATCAGAAGTAAAAGAAAAATTAGTAACAAAGATTGTAGAAACTGAACTGGTAAAAGAAGAATATGAAGCAGTAGCGAAAGTTAAAGTTGTAAAAACTGGAAATCAAATTAAAAGGACTACTAAAGATATATTTGATACGAAACACGGAGAACCAAGTTTCTCAACTGAGACCATAAGTTTTGGAAATAAATCGTATTTACTTGCATTTCCATTAAGATGTAAACTTGAAAAAGAAGACGATTATTTTGTAATAGAATCTGAAATGTTAGATATAGTTGGTACAGGTAAAACTATAGATGAAGCTGAAGAGAATTTTTCTGGTGAATTCGATTTTATTTATACAAATTATTGTAAAACTATAGATGAAAAATTAGGAGCTAGATTGCAAAGGATAAAAACAATTTTGAATTCTTTAATACTAAAAATTGAAGAGTAATGCCTGTACTTGACGCAAAAAAAACTTACCAAAATTTACTAAGCAAAGGATTTAAAGCTGCTACAGGAGACCATAAGTATCTTGAGTATTATTTCAATGATAAAGTAATATTTCATACTAAAATTAGTCATGGCGAAAAAGATTTGCAAGATTTTCATATTGGTATGATGAAAAGGCAATGTAAATTGGAAAAAAATGAATTCTTGGATTTAGCTAACTGTCCTTTATCTGCTGAAGGTTATTTTCAAATTTTAAAAAAGAATGGAATAATTACTGAAAGTGACTTAGAAAAAGTAGAGGAGTTCATTTCTGCTGATTTGAAAAAGAAAACTAAGAAAAGAAATAGCAATATAAAAAACTTAGCAGGAATATCTCTCCCAATCTTTCTGATTTATTACAACCGTTGTATTCCTTTATAATAAATTTATAATGGCACAATCATCAATAGAATGGACAGAAATGACTTGGAATCCAACAACGGGTTGCAATAAAATTTCGGCAGGTTGTAAGTATTGTTATGCAGAAGTAATGACAAGAAGGCTTACCGCAATGGGTATAGAAAAATACAAAGATGGTTTTGATGTAAGGATACATGAAGATTCTTTGCAAACACCTTTCTCATGGAAAAAACCAAAAGTGGTTTTTGTAAATTCTATGAGCGATTTGTTTCATCCCGAAGTGCCGATAGAATTTATACAAAAAGTATTTTTTGTAATGAACGAAACGCCGCAACACACTTACCAAGTGCTTACCAAACGTGCAGATAGATTGTACGAAATACACGAGCAACTTACTTGGACAAAAAATATTTGGATGGGTGTTTCTGTAGAAGATGGAAGGGTAACCGATAGAATAGATTTTTTAAGAGAAACAAATGCGCAAACAAAATTTTTGTCTTGCGAGCCATTAATTGGCCCGCTACACAATATGAATTTAGATGGTATAGATTGGGTAATTGTAGGTGGAGAAAGTGGAAGAAAAGCAAGGCCCATTTATGAGTCTTGGGTATGGGATATAAAACTACAATGCGATGAGCAAGGCGCTGCATTTTTCTTCAAACAATGGGGCGGTGTAAATAAAAAGAAAACTGGTCGTGAGCTTGGTGGCAGAACTTACGATGAAATGCCCACCCTACATTTGCTACAAGAAGTATAATGAAGTTTTAAAAATAAACTTTATTTTTACCCCATGACAAAAAAAGACATCATCTTTATCGTAGCAGCAATAGTAATGGCTGCTGTTACAGGCATAGCCACACATTTTGAAGTAAACTCTGTTTTACTTTTTGTATTTAGCGCCATCGCATTGGTATTATTAGCCATGAATGTAGGCCACGCTACAGACCAACTCGGCAGTCGCATGGGGCCGGGCGCTACGGGTGTATTACAATCTGCATTGGGTAATTTGCCCGAGTTATTTGTATGCATATTTGCATTGCGTGCAGGGTTAGATAAAGTAGTGCAAGCTGCATTGGTAGGTTCTATATTGGCCAACTCATTATTAGTATTTGGCTTGGCATTATTGTTTGGTGGGCTGAAAAATGGGACACAAAAATTTAACTCAGAGCCGCCAAAAATGATTGCTACTTTAATGCTACTAGCTTTTGCTGCTTTGGCCGTACCTACACTTACACATTACTTACACACAGCTGCAGATACACATATAAACATGCTCAACATAATGGTGGCAGTAGTTTTATTAATTGTATTTATAGCTAGCATTACTTTTTCTATACGTGGCGATAAAACCATTGTACCCGAAGCGCCTGCTGAAGTTGCCGAAGGCCACAAAGCTGCATGGTCTATGCCTCTAACATTACTCGTACTTGCAGGCTCGGGTGTAGGTGCGGCATTTGTGTCTGACTGGTTTGTAGAAGCATTACAACCTGCTATGAAATCTTTAGGAATAAATGATGTGTTTGCAGGTTTGGTAGTTGTAGCTATTGCTGGTAATGCTATCGAAAATTTAGTAGGTATTCAATTGGCCGTAAAAAATAAAGCAGATTATGCAGTGAGCGTAATTTTAAATAGTTCGCTGCAAGTTGCATTGGGTTTATTTCCTCTGTTGGTTTTGCTTTCGTTTGTAATGGGCGGCGCTATTTTATCTTTTGTGCTTAGTCCTTTATTATTATGCGCATTGGCACTCACGGTTATTGTAAGTGCATTTATTGTGTTTGATGGAGAGTCTATTTGGTTAGAGGGCGTAGCGTTGATTGGTTTGTATTTGATTATTGCAGCTGCTTTTTGGTGGGGGTAGAAATAATTTAGTTTTATATAACAAAGAACCCGTTCTGGAATAGAACGGGTTCTTTGTATTTATATTTGCAGAAATGGCACAGAAAAAACTACTCCGCTTTGCACAAATAAAAGAATTTGAAAATGTATTTGAAAAGCCTACAGATATGCAAGGTAAATGGCACGGGCATTTTAAAAATAACCATCCGCTTATATTAGAACTGGCATGTGGCAGAGGTGAATATACCTTTGGACTTGCACAATTGCACAGCAACAAAAATTTTGTAGGCGTGGATATAAAAGGAAACAGAATGTACATTGGAGCAAAAAAGGCGCTGGATAATAATCTTGTAAATGCGGCATTTTTACGTTCTCAAATAGAATCGTTATCCTATTGTTTTTTTGCAAATGAAGTAGATGAAATTTGGATAACATTCCCCGACCCACAATTGCGTATTTCTAAAGCAAAAAAAAGATTAACGCACCCTCGATTTTTAAGACAGTATCAACAAATATTAAAGAAGGATGGACCAATTCATTTAAAAACTGATTCGCCACATTTATATCGTTTTACAAAAAAGGTAATTGCCATGTATGGGCTTTCATTATTGGAAGATAGCGATGATGTGTATGCAGAAAAAAACATTGCAGACGAATTGAAAATAAAAACACATTACGAAAGTTTGGATATAGCGGGTAGTAAAAAAATACATTATTTAAAATTTACTTTACCAGCTGAAATTATTGATATGGATAAACAATTACAAGAGCAATTGGTAGCAGAAAACGATATTTAACCATGAGCAATATTGTAGAAGGAGAAGATTTTTATTATAACAAAGATGGCTATATGGTGCTAACATCATCATATCATTTAAAGCGAGGTACATGCTGTGGTAGAGGCTGTTTGCATTGCCCATATCAATACGAAAATGTAGAAAACGAAAAAAGAAATGCATTGCTACAAGAAAGACCGCCCGTTATTTTAATGAATACAAATAGAAAATAAGCCATGGCAAAAAACCTTAAAAAACCAGATGGCACATTTACATTTTTTGATGATGTGTATGATGTGGTACGACAAATTCCAAAAGGAAGGGTAACATCTTATGGGGCTATTGGAAAATATTTAGGCACCGCTTTGTCTGCACGTATGGTAGGTTGGGCCATGAATGCAGCACATAACCAAAAACTAAAAGTGCCTGCACACAGAGTTGTAAATAGGCAAGGTATGCTTACCGGTAAGTTTCATTTTGCTACGCCAACTTTAATGGAAGAATTGTTATTAAAAGAAAAGATTGTAGTGAAGAATGAAAAGATAGTTGACTTTGAAAAATATTATTGGGACCCAAGTGTGGAGCTGGGAT
>JAYSOC010000035.1:0-2404 GCA_043723285.1 Ferruginibacter sp.
ATATACACCAACGTAGTTTAAAAGCTGGCGAAGCTGCTGTAGCAACTGGACAAGAGGGTAAGTTTTGGGAAATGCACAATATCTTATTTGCCAATAGAAAAAACCTTGGTACTACGAGTTTAAAATTATACAGTAAAGAAGCTGGTGTAAACAATAAGCGTTTTTTAGATGATCTTGTAAATGCAACTTATGGTTGGCAGGTGCAAGGCGATTTGAGAGAAGGATTAAACCGTGGTGTAAAAACAGTGCCTGCTTTTTTTATTAATGGTGATAGGGTAGAAAAAAACACATACGAAGAATTAAAAAAAGGAATTGAGGAAGCTATAAAGAATTTGAAGAATAAAGGTAAAGGAAAACCTAAACCACTAGCAAAAGTTTATATAGAAGAAGTAGTGGAAACTATGGCTCCTAAATACCCAGATAAAATTCCTGGAAAGCCAATTCCTGCAAGAAAAAAATCTACTTCTAAATTAACTCCTACACAAGTAATAACAAAGGCAGTAGTAAAGCCTGTAGTGAAAGAGTCTGCTAAACCAACAACAAAAGTTGTTGCAAAAGCACCTATAAAACCTGTAGTTAAAGCTGCTGCAAAACCTGCAGCAAAGGCAGCAAATAAACCTGCAGCAAAAGCAAAACAAAGAGCATAATTTTATTTAAAATATAAAATTGAAACCACCTTATTTGAGGTGGTTTTTTTGTAGGCATTCGACTGCTGCTAATGTGAATTGTGTATTCGCCACAGGCTAATACCTACGAACTTGCTATTTTATTTATCTTTGTATAATGATTGGTTTTAAAGCAACACTACAAAAATTTGGCATGCAAGGCGAAAAAACAGGCTGGATTTATATTGCCGTGCCAGCTGAAATAGCCCAACAAATAAAACCGAATTACAAAAAAACGTACAGGGTAAAAGGCAAAATCGATAACGTAATTATTACTGGAGGCGCATTGCTGCCCATGGGCGAAGGCAATTTTATTTTTGCTGTAAATGCTTCGCTAAGAAAGCAATTGAAAAAAGTAGAGGGTGCAGAAGTAAAAGTGCAATTTGAAGAAGATGATGATATTGTAAAATTATCTGCTGAGTTGTTAGCATGTATAGATGATGCCCCTGAAGCTGCAAAATATTTTAATACATTACCACCATCTCATAAAAATTATTATTCCAATTGGGTAAAATCGGCCAAGTCGGAGCAAGTAATTGCAAAACGTATTGCCACCATTATAAAAGCTTGCTCAATGAAGATGAGTTATAGCGAAATGATGCGTAAGAATAAGGAAGATTAAATGTAACAATAAAGCAATTTATTTCATTCCATCCGCCATCTTCATCACATCTTTTTCCATCTTCTTTTTATATGCTACTAATTTTTTAGAAAGCTCTTTATCATTTGTTGCCAATATTTGCGCCGCAAGAATGCCCGCATTTTTTGCTGCGTTCAATGCTACAGTAGCTACTGGTACTCCGTTTGGCATTTGCAAAATAGATAAGATAGAATCCCAACCGTCAATAGAATTGCTAGATTTTACTGGTACACCAATTACAGGCAAAGTTGTATAAGCCGCTACCATGCCTGGCAAATGTGCTGCACCTCCTGCACCGGCAATAATTACTTTTATGCCATTTGCTTTTGCATCCATTGCATATGTACGCATACGATCGGGTGTGCGGTGTGCAGATACAACTGTGAGGTCGTAATGTACGGCAAACTCTTTTAAAATATCTGCTGCGGCTTGCATTACAACTAGGTCGCTGCTGCTTCCCATTATGATGGCTACGGTGGGTTTCATTTATTTATTTTAAGAAATTCGAAGATAAGCCATTCTTTTTTTAACACAAAGCACACAAAGGTTTTCACAAAGTGTGCAAAGATTTTATTTTATTTAGTAACCACTTTCAATGTATGTTTTATCTGATTAGCTTTATGTAATAATTCCTGCGGTTCGCTACTTAAAATAGTTACGTGCCCCATTTTTCTGCCAGGCTTAGTTTGTTTTTTTCCATAAATGTGAACGAATACATTATCCATGGCAAGTATATCGTTTAAACCTTCATAATGCGCTTCGCCAGTGTGCCCTTGTTCGCCAATAAGGTTTACAATAGCCGATGGTAAAATATGGTCAGTATTGCCCAATGGATAACCGAACATTACACGCCAAAGCATATCAAATTGGCTGCTGTAGCATGCTTCAATGCTGTGATGGCCACTATTGTGTACTCGAGGCGCAGTTTCGTTTACAAAAATATTATCATTTACATCTGCAAATAATTCTACAGCAAAAATGCCAGGGCTCTTTAATTCTTTTACTACTTTTAAAGCTACTGCTTCTGCCTTCCACATTACTTTTTCGGGAATTACAGCTGGGCTTATTTGATAGTTCAATAAATTTAATTGTTGGTCCA
>JAYSOC010000036.1:0-2400 GCA_043723285.1 Ferruginibacter sp.
AAAGGTCCATCGCTTTGTTATGGCCCAGCAGTTCACAATAAATTATTAGATTTTGTACAAGCTACTGCCGATAAAAATAAAATTCCTTATCAACTAAGAGCCGTGAGTAGAAGTACAGGAACAGATGCAGAATCGTTTGCTTATTCAAACGATGGATGCCCATCGGTACTTATTTCTATACCGCTTCGTTATATGCATACAACAGTAGAAATGTTGCATAAAGACGATATAGAAAATACAATAAAATTGATGTACGAAACTTTAATAAAACTTACAGCAAAAACAAATCTTAGTTACTTTAAATAAAAATAAATGAATGATACCGACAAATATATTAGGCTCTTTGGCATTATTCTATTAACATTTATTGGTTTTATAGTTGCACTGTCGTTGGTAATACTCAGTTTACGATCTATTTTTGGCATACTAGATTACATGCCTTGGTTTTCGGTTTTGTTTACACTCATTATTATTTGTGTGCCCGCCGTTTTATTTATTACGGTTTATCTCATTTATATATGGCATACAAAGCCACACCCATCAAAGGCTGCTAAAATTTTTTCGAATATTATTTTTACAATTGCATTAGCAGCTTGGTTTTATTTTTGGGTGTTAGATTTTATTATTTTCTTTAAACACCATTACAATAATATTGATGCATATCATTGTTACAACCTTGCATTTTTATCTGCCAATGTTTTTTTTATTTTTTTGGTTGGTATTGTGCAAGCACTTAGCACAAAAAAAGAAGTAGATTGGATAGAGAAAAATAGGCAGAGAGAAGATTCTTTGGGCGGTGAGCATTAATTTAAAATCAACTTTTGTACGGGCTATACGCTGTACCTGCTCCCGTGTAACGCAAAACTACAGCTCGTACCTCGCTTTGTTTGCTAACACGGTATTCGGTGCCGCTCCTATCCCGCCGCTCTTCATCATTAATTCTTTTTTCAGCTTTTATTATGCATTAGATAAACTTCTATTCAAGAAAAATTTCTAATGTCCGCATTTTCCAAAATAATTTTACCACCATTTATTCCTACTTCAACCATTGTATTAGTAAGCTTTTCGGATGTTAAACCAATGTTTGGATAAATAAATTTAACTGGTTTGTACAAAATACGCATCAATTTGTAAAAGAAATTTGGCTCTACCCTTGGTGCATCTGGATAAATATAACCAGGCCTAAAAATATGGATATTTTTAAAGTTTAATTTTAATAAAATATTTTCGGCTATGCCTTTTTCTCTTGCAAAAAGCACTTTACTTTTTTCTGAACTATCTGCACCTTGCCCACTCAAAAAACAAAAACTTGCAGATAAGCTATTTTCTTTTAAAGCTATTGCAAATACTTCTGTAAATGCAACAGTAATAACTTTAAATTCTTCTGCAGGAACTTGCCCCGTGTAAACTCCAATACAATAAAAACAAACATCCTGATTTTTTAAATGCGCTTCAATTTTTGTATAGTCTAAAAAATCATCGTGTATAACCTCCTCTAATTTTGGATGATAAATGCCTAATGGTTTTCTGGTAATAGAAGTTACCTTGGCCACATCATTTCGCTGCAAGCATTTTTGTAGTATTAGATTACCAACTAACCCATTGGTACCAGTTATTATTATATTCTTCATTTTAGTTTGTTGTATTAACAACTTTTTCAAATGCAAAATTACATGCTTACTCATAATTTTTAATTACTTAAAAC
Organism: Ferruginibacter sp.; assembly: GCA_043723285.1. Lineage (GTDB taxonomy): Bacteria > Bacteroidota > Bacteroidia > Chitinophagales > Chitinophagaceae > Ferruginibacter. Next base: position 1,706 of record JAYSOC010000036.1, read on the forward strand.
TATCATTCTTTTGTAACTCTTTTTCTATCGAGTATTTATTACTTTTGCTCATAAAACTTCTACATGCAGCCGTCATTATTTTCAGATATTACCCTTTCAAAGCCTAAAGCCAATGGGCTTGTTATCTCTAAAGCAGGTAAAAAAACATTGAGCAAAAACCAGCAAGAGTTTAATAAACTTACGCAGAGAATAGAAAAGCTACAAAAAGAAATAGAGAAAAAGCAAGACAAATTTGACCTTGCTATGAAAATGTATGGCAAAGATTTGTACCCTTTAAAAGCAGAATTATTGGTAGAGCGTAGAGAAAATTTGATTGTACTTTGGGGGCATTTTAAAGCCAAAAGACTTGCTCAAAAAGACCAACAAATATTAAAACAAATAATACGAGAACAATTGCAAACCATATTTGCAGAACTTACAGATATGCCAGATGATATATTAAAGCAAATCTTTAATGAGCTAGAAGGCGAAGATTACGATAAAGCTTTGGAACAAGAAAAAGAAGAAGCCAAAAAGCAAATGAAAGCGGCTTTAAAAAAAATGAAGGTTGACTTATCTGATATTGATGCAAATGATATGGATGAATTGCAGAAAAAAATATTTGAGTACAATGCAAAAATGAATGATGCACACGATGAAAAAATTAATACCATCAAGCAATTTCAAAAAGAAAAAAAGAAATCTGCCAAACAAAT
>JAYSOC010000037.1:0-5942 GCA_043723285.1 Ferruginibacter sp.
AAACCTTTCAAACCTTTCAAACCTTTCAAACTAAAACAACCCAAACAACTGCGCATCTATACCACTTATAATTTGCCCAAGGTGATCCTCGTTTTCAGCAAACTTGTTGGTATCTGCATCTATAATTAAAAGCTTTCCTTCTTTGTATCCATCTATCCAACTATTATAATAATCGTTTAGTTTTTTCAAATAATCTAAACGAATATTTTCTTCGTACTCTCTTCCTCTTTTTTGTATTTGAGAAACAAGTGTAGGCACCGATGCTTTTAAATAAATTAATAAATCGGGCGGTTGTACCATGGTTTTTAATGTTTCAAAAAACTTGTAATAGTTTTCAAAATCTCTTTTACCCATAAGCCCCATATCGTGCAGGTTTGGTGCAAAAATGTTTGCATCTTCGTATATGGTTCTATCTTGTATTACAGTTTCGGTACCACGCTGTATTTCCAACAATTGGTTTAGTCTGCTGTTTAAGAAAAATATTTGTAAGTTAAAACTCCACCTTGGCATGTCTTCGTAAAAATCATTTAGGTAGGGATTGTGATCCACATCTTCAAATTGTGGAATCCATTTGTAATGCTTACTCAGCATTTCTGTCAACGTTGTTTTGCCTGCTCCTATGTTACCTGCAATAGCAATATGTTTCGGTTTCTTTGTCTTGACCATGAGTTCTAAAAAATTATTTTATCGGATAACGAATGTAAGGGTATTTATGGGAACGTACGATTTTTTAGGGCGATTTTAATAAAATAATTGGCTAATGTGCTAATCTGCTAATTTGCTAATTTTTTCAGTTTGAAGTTTATTTATTTATTTCGTAGTTTATATAACGATTCAACAATTTTCAATAATCTTTCAACTTTGAACCTTCAACTTTGAACCTTCATTTAATAATTCATCCCCATCGCTTCCCTTACCATCCTCATAGTTTCATTGGCGCTTTTATTGGCTTTTTCTGCGCCTTTTTCCATTATGGCTTTCAGTTTGTTTTCGTTGTTTAATAGATCAAAAGATTTTTGCCTTATCGGCGCTATAAAATTTACCATATCTTCTGCTAAATCTTTTTTTAAATCGCCGTACCGAATGGTAGTTTCATTAAAATCGTTTGTGTATTTATCTATTTTTTCTTGCGGGCTCACTAGTTTCAATAGAGAAAAAATATTTTGAATAGATTCTGGCATTGGGCTATTCTTTTCAGTAGGTGCCACATCGGTTACTGCCTTCATTACTTTTTTACGTATGGTATCATCATCATCTGCCAAATACAGCGTAGCTGCTTGGTTTTCGCTCTTGCTCATTTTGCCAGTATTATCTAGCGATGGTACTTTTACAAGTTCTAAATTATAGTTGAAAGCTTGAGGCTCTGGGAAAATATTGCCGTATCTAAAATTAAAACGATTGGCAAAAGTGCGAGCCATTTCTAAATGTTGCTCTTGGTCTTTGCCTACAGGCACATAGCTAGCACGGTGTATCATAATGTCGGCAGCTTGTAGCACAGGGTAAGTAAGTAAACCTGCATTTATGTTTTCCGGATTTTGACGAGCTTTGTCTTTAAACGTTACTGTTTTTTCTAGTTCGCCCATATATGCTAGCATATTCAAATACAAATACAATTCCGACGTTTCTCTTACATGGCTTTGGCAATAAAATGCAGCTTTATCGGGGTCGAGACCGCAGGCAATGTTTTCTGCTACCACACGATAAACATTTTGTTTAAGTTCTTTGGTATCGGGGTGTGTGGTAAGGCTATGCAAGTCGGCCACCATAAAGTAGCACTCAAACTCATCTTGCATTTTTACATAATTGCGTATTGCACCAAAATAATTACCAAGGTGCAAAAAACCTGTAGGTCTTATGCCGCTCATAACTATTTTTTTAGTAGTAGAAATTTGTTGTTGGCTCATGCGGCGAAGATAAAATAAAAAAGCACTAAAATAAATAGTGCTTTTTAAAATATGCTATTGATGAAACTGGTTGTTTGTATAAAAACACGCTTCTATGCTTAAGTTATCAAGCATTAAAGTAAGCGCATAAAAAAACCTGAAAATTTTATAATTTTCAGGCTTTTTTATTATTTGTAAATTATCACTATTATTTTAATGACGATAAATTACTAATTAGAACTTAGCAGTAATACCTAATTGTGCAAAAGAACCTGCAAGGTATCCAATCTCAGCATAAGCACCGAAATTTGGAGAGAAATAGTATTTAGCACCTAATTGACCAGTGATACCAAAAGCACCAGGAACTTTAATATTGAATAGTGCGAAATCAGCAGCACCGTCAGTTGGATCGTTAGAAGTTGTTTTAAATTTAAAACTACCATAACCAAGTCCAAGTCCACCATAAGGGTCAAATTTTGCAGAACTACCAAAATGATAGTTTACTCTAGCAATTGCAGAAATTTGATCCATTGTTTGAGTAACAATGTAATCTTTACCAGCACCAAGACCATCTTTATCAGTAGTTACATTTTTAATAGTACCATAAGCAACTTGCAAGCCTACGCTTACTTTATCTGTAGCTCCGTACTCGTAAGTAACACCAATAGGTCCTAGAGAAGTTAATTTAACCGTTGTAGTAGGATCTGTTGCGAAAATGTTAGTCAACTTAAAAAGAGTTTTGTAAGGACTAGCAAAACCATAGCCTAAAGATACAGTAGAACTTCCTTTTGTAAAAGCACCGTCACCATCTTGAGCGAAAGTAGCAGTTGCAGCAAACATAATTGCTGTTGCGAATAATAATTTTTTCATAATTTGTTTAGTTTTTTCGTTTTTAATTATGCAAAACTAGGGTTTTATCTGTTATTAGACAACAAAATGTCCTTTTTTTTAAAAAATAATCATAACCGTGTATCTTAGCTATAACCCTGTCGTTTTAGCCATAGGCGTGTAGTATCAAAAAAATCACTTCAAATTTTCCAGCATATCTACCACCATTTCCTCCAATTTATACTGTTCTTTCCACCCCCAATCCTGTTTTGCCACAGCATCATCTATACTTTGTGGCCAGCTATCGGCAATGGCTTGGCGTGAATCGGGTTTGTAAATAATATCAAAATCTATAATATGTTTCTTTATTTCAGCTGCTATTTCCATGGGCGAAAAACTCATGCCACCCAAGTTATAGGAGGTGCGAATACTTATTTTGCTTTTATCGGCTTCCATCAATTCAATCGTCGCACGTATGGCATCGGGCATATACATCATAGGTAAGTAAGTATCTTCTTTTAAAAAACATTCGTATTGCTCTTTATCTTTTGCTGCATGAAAAATTTCTACCGCATAATCTGTAGTGCCACCACCAGGCTGGCTCTTGTAACTTATTAGCCCGGGGTAACGCAGGCTCCTAACATCCACACCGTATCTATTAAAATAATAATTGCACCAAAACTCTCCAGCATATTTACTTATTCCATATACTGTGCTCGGTTCTATAATCGTTTGCTGTGGGCAATTTTGTTTTGGACTTGTAGGCCCAAACACTGCTATACTACTTGGCCAATATACTTTGTGCAAATTTTCTTCTTTAGCAATATCGAGTACATTTAAAAGGCTCGTCATATTTAAACTCCAAGCAAGGTTCGGATTTTTTTCGCCAGTGGCAGATAAGATAGCAGCCAATAAATAAATTTGTGTAATACCTTGGCGTATTACTTGCACATGCAGCATTTCTTTGTTCATCACATCTAAACTCACATACGGTCCAGTGCCTTCAAGTAAAGGATTTTGCTCTCTCAAATCACTTGCTATTACATTGGCATTGCCGTATATTTTTCTTAGTGCGAGTGTAAGTTCTACACCTATTTGCCCGCTTGCACCTATTACTAGTATTTTTTCTTTTACCATTATTTCAATTTTATATACTGCAAATTAAAATTAAATTGTTTGCTATTTCGTTTTAAATCATCAAAACTGATATAACCAATAAATTTTATGAAAGAGATGACATCTTTTAAAAAGATGTCATCTCTAAAAAATTAGCACATTAGCATATCGGCTAATTAACTAATTTTGTTTTATGAACGAACTATTCTACAATCAACAATACCCTAAAAATAATTTCTTTCTCATAGCAGGGCCATGCATTACCGAAAGCGAAGAAATCGTAATGGAAATAGCCGAAAAAGTTTCGGCTATTTGTAAGCGCTTAGAAATACCCTATATATTTAAAGCGTCGTACCGCAAAGCCAACCGCACAAGCGCCAATAGTTTTACTGGCATTGGCGATGAAGCATCATTAAAAATTATACAAAAAGTTGGGCAAACATTTTCTATACCAACCACCACAGATATACATGCACACGAAGAAGCCGCCATGGCTGCCGAGTATGTAGATGTGTTACAAATACCAGCATTCCTTTGCCGCCAAACAGATTTGTTAATTGCCGCGGCAAAAACTGGTAAAATTGTTAATGTAAAAAAAGGGCAATTTCTAAGCGGTCCATCTATGAAATTTGCGGTAGATAAAATTAAACAAGCAGGCAATGATAAAGTTTGGCTTACCGATAGAGGAAACACATTCGGCTATCAAGATCTTATCGTTGATTACAGAAACATCACTTGGATGAAAGAAATTGGCGTACCAGTAATTATGGATTGCACACATTCTTTGCAACAACCCAACCAAACAAGTGGTGTTACAGGTGGCAATCCTTCTCTGATTGAAACCATTGCAAAAGCAGCCGTAGCCACAGGTGCAGACGGATTATTTATAGAAACGCACCCAAACCCTGCCGAAGCAAAAAGCGATGGTGCAAATATGTTGCGTTTAGATTTGTTGGAGCCGCTTTTGGAAAAATTGGTGAGAGTAAGGCAATCGATTTTGTAGGTATTCGCCTATGGCGAATACTCATCGATTTTTTTTTGTCCGAACAAAGAAGTAGCTATGGTCATCAGCGTTGTGTCACTCACTTCATCGACATACCATTAGTCATCTTTTATTATGCAATAGATTATGCAATAGATTATGCAACTTTTTTAATTCCCTTTTATGTTTTCCGATTATATCATTTCCACTGACAAAGCAAAAATAGATGTACAACTCGTACATAAATATTTATGCAACGAAAGTTATTGGTCAAAAAATATTCCTTTAGATATTGTAAAAACATCTATCGAAAATTCTGTTTGCTTTACCTTGTTATATAAAGAAAGACAAATAGGTTTTGCACGAGTAATTACAGACAAAGCTACCTTTGGTTATTTAGCAGATGTATTTATACTAGAACCACACAGAGGCAAAGGCTTAAGCAAATGGCTAATGCAAACTATTTTAGAGCATAAAGAACTACAAGGGTTTAGAGGATGGATGCTCGGCACAAAAGATGCACATGGGCTGTACGAAAAATTTGATTTTAAACTTACCAATGATACTACAAGGATTATGAGGAAGCAGGGGATTGAAGGATATTAAAAAATTTATTTTCATTCAATTTTAAAATAAATATTACAGGGCGTTACTAATTTCATCCCTTCGGGATTCTTAAAATATTTTTTATCCTGTGCTATATTAATGACATCCCTTCGGGATTTTTATCTCCGCATAAATCCTTGAATAACTCTATTTCAATCTTGCATAACCTCGAAGAGGTGTTATTAATATAGAACGAGCATTTATGAAAGCGCAGAACTCCGAAGGAGTGATATTAGAAAACTACCACCAACTAAACAAAACAGATATTGATTAACAACTCAATGTTTAATCATTACGAATTCCACGAGTTCAAAAACTTATCCAAATATTTTCCTCTCCTTTCATTAGATTACACATTCTTTCTTTTAAAATACTAACAAACCGAAAAAGTATGAATCTAACTAAACGACTAACACTATTTTTTGTATTCTTCTCCCTGGTTCGTGTCCCCACGAACCATACACTTTGGTAAAATACAATGCTATTATAAAACCAAATAAAATTGCATTTTTAAAAGATTTAAATAC
>JAYSOC010000038.1:0-5940 GCA_043723285.1 Ferruginibacter sp.
ATACAATTATAAAGCAGGCTAAACTTATTCTAAAATTATACATTACATTTCCATCGGCAGAAAATTTAGTAGCTAATATTATATTTACCGAGAAAAAAATTACACCAGGCAGGAGAAGTACAAAAGCTTTGTAACTTTCCTTGTAATCATTACCTATAAATAAAGTAATCAACATTGGGTATAGCAAAATAGCTACAATTCCGAAGACTATAGATATGATAAGTATGTAAATTATTGAGCGCCTAAAAGAATCTAAATTTTGCTCTTTTAATGCTAGCAATGGAAAAAATACTGCAGCTAAAATTTGAGGCAATACCCACCACAATTGGGCAATTTTTGTAGCCAACGCATATTGTCCAACCTCTTGCTTAGTATAAAAAAAATCTACAAACCATACATCCATTCTATAACAAAGGAACTGTACAACATTTGCAATAAAAACAAGAAAAGCATATTTTACAATTTCATTATCCACTATATTTTTAAAGCCTACAAACTTAATATTTTTACCAAACTTATAAAAGACTAATGCAACCGAAAGTAATGCCTGTAAACATGCAACTATTGTAAATACTGATATAATATTAGTAGCATTAAAAAAGAAATAAGTAATTACATATTTATTAATCAATAAAAACAACAATAACATAATTTGAAAAAAAATACTACCAATAAAATATTTTTGAAACAACTTATGTACAAATAAAATAGCAGAAAATGCATTTGAAATTATAAGGCTAAAAACGAAACCAAAACCATACAAAATGTTATTTTTGTTTTCGTCCATAAAAAAAGTATGGCTAAAAAAATAATAAGCAATACTATACAATAATAGAAAAAGAAGCAACTGAAATACTGAAAGTAATAATATTACAGAAACAGACTTGCTAATATCCAATTTTTTCTTTGCTACAAAATATGTAATTGTACTTTCAAAAGAAAATCCAATTATTAATATAAAAAACGATGCTTCAGTTATAAATAAGGCAAAGCTACCATTTCCAGAAGCACCTAGAAATTTAGCAATAACCAATGCAACAAAAAATTGCAAAAACTGTAAACTTAATCTTAGAAAAATATTTTTTGTAAGCAAATTAGGTTTTTATAATACTTTTAAAATCTAAACAGTTGCAATTTAAATTTAAAGTTACTAAATTAATCAAATTAAAAATAAGATAAAATTATTTAATGAAAACAGCTATAAGAGTATAACTTTTCTTAACAAAAATACGGCCTTATTTTTATTGCTGTAAAAGTTTAAAATATTGTAAATTACAAAAGTAATTTTTATACATGTCACTACTCAAAAAAATAAAAGATAACGCCTCAAGCGATAAAAACACAGGCTTTGGCACAAACGCAAGCAGCTATGGCGGCAGGTTAATAAATAAAGATGGCAGCCCAAACCTCAAAAAAACTGGCGTAGGTATTTTTGAAAAATACAGTTGGTTTCATACAATGCTAACTATGCGCAGCATGCATTTCTTTCTCATTATTCTAGCTTTTTATATAATTGTAAATTTAATTTTTACTGCCATTTATTACCTCATTGGCATAGAGCATCTTTATGGCATTGCCGCCAATACAACTACCGAAAAATTATACGAAGCTTTCTTCTTTAGTACACAAACCTTTACCACAGTAGGTTATGGCAGAGTAAGCCCAACAGGTTTTACTATTAATGCCGTTTCATCATTTCAAGCTTTAATTGGTTTACTCAGTTTTGCAGTGGCCACAGGCCTTATGTACGGACGTTTTAGTTTGCCAAAAGCCTACATAAAATTTTCAGAAAAAGCGCTCATCACCCCATTCGAAGGCATTACAGGACTTATGGTACGCCTTGCTCCATACAAAAAAACATCGGCACTTACAGATACAGAAGCAAAAATTACCTTAGCATTAATTGTAGAAGATAATGGTAAATCATCTAATCAATTTTTTAACCTCACCTTAGAAACTACAAAAATAAATGCATTGGCATTAAGCTGGACTTTGGTGCATCCTATAAATGAAGATAGCCCACTTTTTAACTTTACCGAACAAGATTTTGCAAAGGCAAAAGGAGAAATATTAATTTACATAAAAGCTTTCGACGATACTTTTAGCAACTCTGTTATTGCCCGTACTTCTTACACTTTCGATGAAGTAGCCTATGGTTATAAATTTGTACCTATGTACAACAGAGATAATACTGGGCAAACCACAATATTACATTTAGAAATGTTGAATAAGTGTAATAAAGTAGAAATGTAATACAAAAATCATTGCGTGCCCCCGTGGTAAGTTTTTTTAAATTTAAATGACTCTGCACACGGAGTAGGGCTATACGCTACAACCTGCCTGCCTACAAAGGCAGGTCTTTTTTTCGTTCCTCGCAAAAGGATTTTCGCTTCTATCCCTCACGCTTCAGTGCAATCTTTTCGCTTTCTTTCGCAAATATATTTTCCGCAAAAAATGAATTACTTTTTCAAACTTTTTATTATTGTAGCAAACTCAGCAGCCAACAAACTTGCACCACCTACCAATCCCCCATCTACATCTGGTTGCGAAAAAATTTCAGCAGCATTAGCTGCCTTTACACTGCCACCATATAAAATTGAAATACTATCCGCAGTTTCCTGTCCGTATTTTGCAGCAAGCACATTACGTATATGCGCATGCATTTCTTGCGCCTGTGCGCTAGATGCTGTGCGCCCAGTACCGATTGCCCATATTGGCTCATAAGCAATTACAAATCCTTTCATTTGCTCTGCAGATAAATGAAACAAACTTTCTTTCAATTGGGCTTCAATATGTACATTCTGCGTTTCTGACTCACGTATTTGTACTGGTTCGCCACAACAAAAAATTGGACTCAAATTATTTTCTAATGCAAGGTTTACTTTTTTAGCAAGCACTTCGTTTGTTTCGTTGTTATATTCTCTGCGCTCACTATGCCCAATTACTACATATTTTATTCCAATACTATTTATCATTTCGCAACTTACTTCGCCTGTGTATGCGCCCGATTTTTCTGCAGCACAATTTTGTGCAGCGGTAAAAAAATTAGTTGTTGTATTAGTTTTGCTTTTAATACTCATCAAATAAGGAAAAGGCACAGCAAAAACCGCTTGCTGATTATCTTCAAGCTTAATATTTTCTGCTAATATTTCATTCATTAATTCCTCTCCTTTTGCAAGTGTAAGGTTCATTTTCCAATTGGCGGCGGCTATTTGTTTTCTCATTTTTTTAAAATCTAATTTAGTTATTGGTTTGTAAATATAATTTTTTAAGCATCCCCATTTCTTTTGAAGAAATAGATTGACCTTTCATTTTTTTCCAATTATCAATATCTTGTATAGCCTTGTCAAAAATATATTTTTCTGTGCCCCATGTAAAATTTTCTAAAAATTTTGGCGACATTATTTCTCCAAATATATTACAACAAACGCCAACCACTGTGCCAGTATTAAAAGAAGTATTAATAGCAGCTCTACTATAATCTCCCATAAGCAAGCCTGCTTTGTTTCCTGCAAAAATAGCCTGCGTATCTTTTTCTAAAGTATAACCTACATTGCCTCCTGTATTTTTTACATTGCTATTGCTTGTGCCAGCACCAAGGTTGCACCACTCTCCTATTATACTATCTCCCAAATAACCATCGTGCGCTTTATTGCTATTGCCAAATAAAACACTGTTTTTTATTTCTCCACCTACTACACAATTTGGACCAACAGTGGTAGCACCATAAATTTTGCTTCCCATTTTTACTACACTATTTTTTCCTAAATAAAATGGACCACGTATCATACTTCCTTCCATTATTTCGGCATTTGTATCAATATAAATTGAACCTGTACTTGCATTTAAAATACAATGATTCATTTTTACACCCTCTGCAATAAATATTTCTTTAGCGCTTATTAAATTATTGGTACCATTAAAAGTTTGAGAAATTTTACCATCCGTAAGCACTAAAAAATCTTGCCGAAGTGCATAATCATTCAATTGAAAAATATGCCAAGGAAATGAAATAATTTTTACAATATCGGTTTCCATCAAAAAAATATTTTTTTCGGCGGCGGTTATTATGCTTTTGTAATTTTCTTTTGTGGGTATAATATTTGCAGGAATATGAGTACCAGCCTTGCTTTCATCTAAACTTACTTTTTCTCCTAAAAGCAATTCCCATTTTTCTTTAATGGTTAAAATGCCAATACGAATATTGGCCGCATGACGTGTATGTGTAAATGGAAACAGATTTTCCCGAAAGTTTTTGTCGGTTAAAACAATCATGCTGCAAATTACGTTTTCTTACAGTAATGTACTACAAAAAAAAGAGTTTTATGACCTCACTCTACCCTCTCCACTTCGTGGAGAGGGAGAACTAGAAGATTAAGTATTAGATTAAGTATTTAGTTGACAAAATATTAGTCAATCTTATGCATAATGAAAGTTGAAAAATGGTATGCAGATGAAGTGAGTGACACAACGATGATGACCATAGCTGTGTTTTAGTTTGGACAAAAAATAAAAAATTATGGATAGATAATAATCGAAGACTAAAAAGTATTAGGGACTAAAAGTCCCTCCTTTGGAGGGACCTGCCTAACGCAGGCAGGTTTAGGGAGGCTTTTAAATCCTTTCGGTAGCAATATCACTTTGTATATAAAGACTTGCTTCGTCTTCTTTGCGGGCAACACGCTTGCGATAATTTTTAGATATGCTTTGCCATTTTAATTTGATAACGCCAAATATACCTTCTTTAATAATGCCTTTGTTCATTTTGCTGGCACCGAGTTTTCTATCTTTAAAAGTGATGGGTACTTCTTCTATTGTAAAACCAAGTTTCCAAGCGGCAAATTTCATTTCTATTTGGAATGCATAGCCTACAAAGCTTATAGAATCGAGGCTTATGGTATTTAACACATTTGCTTTGTAACATACAAAACCAGCTGTAGGATCCATTACCGGCATAAAGGTTATAATGCGTGTATATAACGATGCGCCTTTAGATAATGCTATACGATTTGCTGGCCAATTTTCTACTGCGCCGCCTTTTACATAACGAGAACCTATGGCCACATCTGCCCCATTTAAACAGGCTTCGTGCAAGCGAATTAAATCGGAAGGCTCGTGAGAAAAATCTGCATCCATTTCGCAGATGTATTGATAATTATTTTTTAGTGCCCATTTAAATCCATGAATATATGCAGTGCCTAATCCAAGTTTTCCGGTACGCTCTTCTAAAAATAATTTGTTTGGATATTTAGCAAATAAAGATTTTACTATAGCAGCAGTTCCATCTGGCGAACCATCATCTATTACAAGCACATGAAATAATGAAGGTAAATTCATTACTGCAGCAATGATGGCTTCTATATTTTCTTTCTCATTATAAGTTGGTATGATAACAATTTTCTCCAAATGATAAAAGGCTGATTTATTTCAAAATTAATTTATTAAATTTTATACAAACGTTATTTTTTTTTAACAACTTATTTTTTTAATAAAGTTCGGTTAAATAATTCGGTCACTTTCTTTTTGGTGTGCATTGGAAAATCGCCTTTCATCATCCAATCATAGTATTGCGGTTCTTTTTTAAATACTTGATCCACAGTCATTCCTTTAAATTTTCCAAAATTGAAAACCTCTTCTCCTTTATCGTTAAAACTAAAACGGCGGGCATAATCCACAATTTTTTCTTCGCCTATGCATCCTAAAATAGAATCAACAGTCGTGCCGAGTTTTTCATACTTTTTTAATTGTGCTTCTAAAACTTCTATTGTAGCATTAATATCGGCTTCGGCGCTATGGGCATCCACCAATGCCTTTTCGCAAAAGAACTCATACGCTGCGCTTAAGGTACGAGGCTGCATGGTATAAAATATGTGTTGCACATCTATCATTCGGCGTGTGCTTAAGTCCACATCTACATCTGCTCTCAAAAATTCTTCCATC
>JAYSOC010000039.1:0-2395 GCA_043723285.1 Ferruginibacter sp.
AACGCACGATCTATAATATCGGTATGCCCAAGTGTAACAGGGTCAAAGGTTCCAGGGAAAAGACAGATTTTCATTAATGAATAATTTTATAATTTATAATGAATAATTTATTAGTAATAAAGTGTTTTATAAATTATTAAATGCTTAAGAAATAATCGTACAAAATTTTTATTGGTTTATATTTTTAATAAAGGTATGAAGTAAAAACATTAATAATTATTCATTACTAATTATTAATTTATTTCCGCTCCGCCAATAAATACAACACAGCCATCCTAACCGCCACACCATTTTCCACTTGTTGCAAAATGATAGAACTAATTCCATCCACCACATCGCTATCTATTTCCACACCACGGTTTATAGGGCCTGGGTGCATTATCACTATTTCTTTACCAATACTTTCTAATAATTTTTTGCTTACACCATAGGCCAAATTGTATTCTCTCAAAGTTGAAAACAATACTTTCTTTTGTCTTTCCAATTGTATGCGAAGTACATTTGCTACATCACACCATTGCAATGCTTTCTTTAAATTATATTCTACTTTTACGCCAAGCGCTTCTTCTATATATTTTGGTATAAGCGTTGGAGGGCCTGCTACCATTACTTCTGCGCCCATTTTTGTCAGCAAATAAATATTGCTCAATGCTACACGGCTGTGCATAATATCTCCCACAAGCACAATTTTTTTACCAGTAAGTGTACCTAATTTTTCTTGTATTGAAAATGCATCTAGCAAAGCTTGTGTAGGATGTTCATTAGTACCATCACCAGCATTTATTATAGCCGTATTGGGTAATTGTTTTGCCAAAAAATGTGCAGCACCACTTGCAGCATGGCGCATCACCACCATATCCACTTTCATGCTCAAAATATTGTTTACTGTATCCAGTAATGTTTCACCTTTTGAAACTGAAGAGGCAGATGCACTAAAATTTATCGTATCCGCACCCAATCTTTTCTCGGCAAGCTCAAACGATATACGAGTACGAGTGCTGTTTTCGTAAAATAAATTTACAATCGTAACATCTCTAAGCGATGGAACTTTTTTTACAGGTCGTTGTAAAACGTCTTTAAATGTAGTGGCAGTTTGTAAAATGAGGGATATATCTTCCGTAGAAAGTTCTTTAATGCCTATTAAATGTTTTGTAGATAGTTGCATTAAGCAGCGAAGCTATTGCATTATTTTGAGAATAGAAAATATTATGAAAATAAAATCACTTACCAAGTAATTTTTTTCTTTGGCGGTACACTTCAAATCACTATCAACGATGGTTCGGGCTGTTTGTAGTAGTGCCGCAGCAATGTTCTTTTATACTTTAAGCTGTATTATTTGCGGCAGCTACTACTGCCCATCCTGCCGCTCGTCAGCAGTAAATCATTATTCAACATTTACCGAAAAATAGATTGACAATATTCTATCTAAAATATTAAATGTTATATTTTTATTTCAATCGTTCCTTAATATCCAAATTAAATTTTCTTGCATAATCTTTTGCCACATCATAGCCTGCATCTGCATGACGTATTACACCCATACCTGGGTCATTACGCAATACTCGACTAAGCCTTGCAGCGGCTTCATCAGTGCCATCTGCCACTATCACCATGCCCGCATGTATGCTGTAACCCATGCCCACGCCACCACCGTGATGTAGGCTCACCCAGCTTGCACCGCCAGCAGTATTTACAAGTGCATTAAGCACTGGCCAATCAGCCACGGCATCACTACCATCCAACATCGCTTCTGTTTCTCTGTTCGGACTTGCCACGCTTCCTGTATCTAAATGATCTCTCCCAATCACAATCGGCGCTTTTACTTTTCCTTTGCGTACGAGTTCATTAAATGCTAGTCCAGCTTTTTCTCTATCGCCTTGTCCTATCCAACAAATACGTGCGGGCAATCCTTGAAAAGCAATTTTTTCTTTCGCCATTTTCATCCATCTAATCATTCCTTCATTTTCAGGAAAAAGATTCATCATTACTTCATCCGTTACAGTAATATCATTTTCATCTCCGCTTAGTGCTGCCCATCTAAAAGGCCCTTTGCCTTCACAAAAAAGCGGACGAATATATGCTGGTACAAATCCAGGGAAAAGTTCATTTACACTTCCATTTGGAGAACGAGATTTTAGGGTTTCAAAATCACCAATAGGTTTGTTTGCTTTTTCTTCATGTTCAATAGCTCTTGCTCTTAAATTATTTCCATAATCAAAAGTTATCGCACCCATATCTTTTAATTGCAACATTAATTGCACATGCAAATACATGCTATCATAACTAATATTTACATACTCATCAGGATTTTGTAAACGTAATGCATCTGCTTCATAGTTGGTATAATTATGAGGTATATAGCCAATTAAAGGGTCGTGGGCAGATGTTTGATCGG
>JAYSOC010000040.1:0-5925 GCA_043723285.1 Ferruginibacter sp.
TTACATTAGCATCTTTATATTTATTGTTAGTATTGGTACTATTTCTTTTTTTCTGGTTATTTGCCAAAAGGAAATTAATGCTCATCAGCATATTAGCTATTTTACTTGCATGGAAACCTATCGGGCAAATTTTAAAATTAAAACCCTCTGCCGATTTTGCTATAGCCAAACAAGCGCAACATATACGAGTAATGAGTTGGAACATAGAGCACTTCGATATTTTAGAACATAAAACACACCCCGAAGTAAAAACAGAAATGCTGGCTCTTATAAATAAATTTGAACCTGATGTTGCTTGCTTTCAAGAAATGGTAGGCGGCGATAAAGATTCTACAGCTATTAATTATGTTCCTTCAATTGCTAAGCAATTAAATTTTCAACATTATTTTTATGCTTACAGTAAGCTAGATGATTTTGATGGCAAACATCATTTTGGCAACATTATTTTCAGCAAATTTCCCATTATAAATAAAAAAAGTGTAACTGATAATTCTCATAATTATAATAACTCATTTCAATATATAGATATTGCACAACAGTTAGATACATTTAGGGTTATTAATCTTCATTTACAATCGCTAAAGTTTAGTTCAGAAAATTTACAATTTATTAATGATGCAGAATCGAACCCTGATATTAATTTAGAAGAATCTAAGAATATTATATCGAAATTTAAAACTGGCTTTTTAAAAAGAAAAGCGCAAAGCGAAAATGTACAAAAAACAATAAGAGAAAGTATATACCCCGTAATAGTGTGTGGCGATTTTAATGATGTGCCCAATAGTTATGCATATTGCACCATTGGAAAAAATTTAAAAAATGCTTTTGCAGAAAAAGGAAGTGGTGTAGGTAGAACTTTTTCTGGCATATCTCCCACGCTTCGCATAGATAATATTTTTATGGATAAGCGTTTTGCCGTAAAGCAATATACTTGTATTCAAAAAAAAATGAGCGATCATTTTCCCGTTATTACTGATATTGATTTTGCCAAAGAAAAAAATTAATAAATTATCCGCTAAGCATTCATTCATTCTCGTGCTTCTTTAAATATATTTGCAATTATGGCATTAGAAATATACAATACACTTACACGTAAAAAAGAATTGTTTACTCCGTTAGAGCCTGGTTATGTAGGCATGTATGTGTGCGGCCCAACAGTATATAGCGATGTGCATTTAGGCAACTGCCGTACATTTATTTCGTTTGATATTATTTATAGATACCTAAAATATTTGGGTTACAAAGTGCGTTACGTACGCAACATTACCGATGCTGGGCATTTGGAAGGTGATAGAGATGAAGGCGACGATAAATTTAGTAAAATGGCAAGGCGTGAAAAGCTAGAACCAATGGAAATTGTACAACGCTATACTTTAGATTTTCATAAAGTGATGCAAGTGTTAAATACTTTGCCGCCCACAATAGAACCCACAGCCACAGGGCATATAAGCGAGCAAATACAAATGACCGAAGAAATAATAGCCAACGGTTATGCATATGAAAAAGATGGTACTGTTTATTTTGATGTAGAAAAATACGATAAAGAAAAACCATACGGTATATTAACCAATCGTAAGCTAGAAGATTTATTAGAAGGTACAAGAGAACTCAGTGGGCAAAATGAAAAACGTGGGCGATTAGATTTTGCTCTTTGGATAAAAGCAAAGCCAGAGCATTTAATGCAATGGCCAAGTCCGTGGGGTATGGGTTTTCCGGGTTGGCATATAGAGTGCTCTGCCATGAGCAATAAATATTTGGGCAAAAGATTTGACTTACATGGCGGCGGTATGGATCTTGCAGCCACGCATCATACAAACGAAATAGCACAAAACGAAGCATGCTTTCATGAATCGCCAGCCCAAATATGGATGCACACAAATATGCTTACCGTAAATGGTATCCGCATGAGCAAAAGTTTGGGTAATGGTTTTTTACCACACGAATTGTTTGCTGGTTCACATCCATTATTAGAAAAAGCATATTCACCAATGACAGTAAAGTTTTTTATGCTGCAAACACATTACCGCAGCACATTAGATTTTAGCAACGAAGCTTTACAAGCATCTGAAAGAGGATTGAAAAGATTGTGGGATGCGTACGAAATTTTACAAAAAAAAAATTATACAGCCGCTGAATTAGATGCAGAATTAGAAGAAAAAGTATTGAAACTTATACATGGTTTTGACGAATGTATGGATGAAGATTTTAATACTGCAAGGGTATTGGCAAATATGTTTGAATTAGTTCCAATAATAAATTCTATAAAAGATGGCTTAATAAAAGTAGGTGCAATTAGTGAAAACACATTTACATTACTACAAACAAAAATGAAAGTTTATGTAGAAGATGTATTTGGTTTACAACAATCATCAGAAGCAGATAACGGTAAGCTTACTGGTGTAATGGAGTTGTTAATAGATATTCGAAAAGAAGCAAAAACGAAAAAAGATTTTGCTACATCTGATAAAATAAGAAATCAACTTACAGGTATTGGTATTGTGGTAAAAGATGAAAAAGATGGAAGTGTTAGTTGGGGAATAAATTAAACAAAATGGAGCATCTCACTCATCTTGCCAAAGATAAAAAATTACACAAAATAATTTTATTACAAGAGCCATTAAATCTTTTTAAAAGAAATAATGTGCATTTGCATTTGTGCAACTCCATTATGAGCCAGCAGCTTAGTACAAAAGTGGCCGATGTTTTTCAACAAAGATTTTTAGCATTGTACAAGGGTAAAACACCAACAACAAAACAAATTGTATCTACAAATTTTGAAACCCTTCGTGGTATTGGCTTAAGCAATGCCAAAGCAAATTATGTACAAAATGTTTGTCAGTTTTTTATAAATGAAAACCTTACAGATGCACGCTTACATAAAATGAGTAACGAGGAGTTGGTGAAATATTTAACCCAAATAAAAGGTGTAGGAAAATGGACGGTAGAAATGCTGCTCATGTTTACATTTGGCAGAGAAGATGTATTTGCCATAGACGACTTAGGCATACAACAAGCTATGTGTGCATTGTACAAAATAGATGCTACCAATAAAAAAGCTATGCAGGAAAAAATGCTTTCTCTTTCTAAAAAATGGAGCCCATACAGAACGTATGCTTGTATGTATTTATGGAGCTGGAAAGATAATTTGCCAAAGCCTTAGAAGCTGTCTAAACAAAATTTTGAAACTATTTCATGTTTTTTTTAGCCAATAATGACACGAATTAACACGAATGAGTTTTATAATTCGTGCTAATTCGTATAATTCGTGGCAATGAAAATTCAGATAGAGAATTAAAAAATATTTTTATACCATTTCTTAGAAAATAATTTTTGAAACAATTTCTTGCAAATATGTTGCATCTACTTCATCAAAATGATTAAGCAATTCGCTATCTGCATCCAACACACCCACTACAATATTGTTTCTAATAATGGGCACTACAATTTCCGATTTTGATAAACTGCTGCATGCAATATGCCCAGCAAATTTTTCTACATCGGGCACTAATATAGTTGTTGCATTTTCCCAAGCAGTACCACATACGCCTCTACTTTTTTTAATACGTGTACATGCTATTGGGCCTTGAAATGGGCCTAGTACCAACTCGTCTTCTTTCACTAAATAAAACCCAACCCACAGCCAACCAAATTGTTCTTTTAATGCCGCAGCAATATTTGCAAGATTGGCAATCAAATCAGGTTCTCCATCTATTAAAGCAAATATTTGTGCGTTGAGCGATTTATATATTTGAGTTTTAGTTCCGTCGGTTTTTATTAAATCTTCTGCCATTTGGCAAAGATAAGCAGTGATAATGAATGATAACTATTTACAAAAAGTAGCTTTTCAAAATTTAATTCTTGCTTTGTTGCTCTATATAAAATCATTGTTTTATGGATTAATATTTTCCCGTAAATACTGGCTTCATTTTATTGTTGTAGGTATAGAAGTTTCCAGCGCTCCCCTTAGATTTTTACAACATAAAACAGCAAAGGTTTCAATTGGTAAAATATTTTTTTAGTCTTGGCGGGGTTTTCGCTATCACAGTCTTCAAATTATAAAAACACCCACAGCGAAACCTCGCCATGTAATGAAACCTTAATTTTAATATACCCAATCAAACACCCTCTTTTAGTTTTAATAATTTATAGTCCTTTCCACCTCGAGCCTGCTTAACGGTAAACAAGGTTTTGCACAAAATTCATAAACCTTTTAGTACCTACTGTGCCTCAAAAGCATATTTTATTATAAAGTTGAATTTCAAATAATTATTATTTTTTACTTAGTAATTTTAATACTTCAACTCCTAATTTTACCATTAATTTTTTGAATCTATTCCACAAAATACTGTTATTTTAAGTAGCTGTTTCCAATACTTGCTATTTGGAATATATAATGGAATGATAAAATGTTTAAACCTATTTTGATATAATACAATTTATATTGTCCTCGCCACCTTCCCCACCAAATCAAACTCATAACCTTTCCCCACTAAATAATTTTGCAACTTACTTTTCTTCGTAAAAATATTTGTTTCACCCTGCAACGTTTTCAGTTTTTCGGCGGCAAGTTTGGTAAGCGTTTTTTCATAATCTTCGGCAGAAATACTAGCCAGTGCTTTTTTAATACAATAAGCACTTACCTGCTTTTGTGCCAGCTCGTATTTTATTTTGGTTTTGCCCCACTGTTTTATGCGAAATTTGCCTCCTGCAAAAGCAATGGCAAAACGCTCCTCGTTTAAGTAGTTTTCTTCTATCAATTGGCTCAGTAATTCTTCTACCTCATTCTTATACAGGCCATACCCATACAGCTTTTGCTTTACTTCGGCATGGGCACGCTCTTGGTAGGCGCAATAGTGTTTTATCTTTCTAAAAGCCGCTTCGGTACCTATATTTTTTGTTTCAAATGCCATTTGTAGGCAAAAATGTGAATTTAATGGGGTAAAACATAAATCTTTTTTGATTTCATTCTTTTATCTTTGGCAATCTTAAAAGAATAATATGAAGTTTATCGTTTCTTCTTCAGCCCTGCTGAAACAATTGCAACAAATTAGCGGCGTTATAAATGCCAATACCGTTTTGCCCATTTTAGAAGATTTTTTATTTGAAATAAAAGACAAAAAATTAAGTGTTACTGCAACAGATTTAGAAACAGTAATGAAAGTTCAATTAGAAGTTGAAAGCAAAACAGATGGTAAAGTTTGTATTCCTCATAAAGTATTGAGTGATTATTTAAAAAATATTGCTGACCAACCACTGACT
Source organism: Ferruginibacter sp. (assembly GCA_043723285.1). Lineage (GTDB taxonomy): Bacteria > Bacteroidota > Bacteroidia > Chitinophagales > Chitinophagaceae > Ferruginibacter. The sequence goes on from JAYSOC010000040.1 coordinate 5,260, forward strand.
TTTAATATTGATAAAAATTTTGGAATTGATATTACTAGCGATAATGGCAAATACAAAATCATGGGAGAAAACCCTGATAATTTTCCAAAAGAACCAAGTAGTGATGATGCCAATAGTTTTACAATGAGCAGCACTGCACTTGTTACTGCTATAAACAAAACTCTATTTGCTGTAAGCAACGATGATTTAAGACCAGCAATGACTGGAGTATTTTTTGAGCTTTCAAAAAAATCTGTTCAATTTGTTTCAACAGATGCACATAAATTGGTAAAATATAATCGTACTGATGCAAAAGCAACTAAGGATGATTCTTTCATAGTTCCACGCAAACCATTAAACTTATTAAAAAATTCATTGCCAGATAATGATGATGAATTAACTATTAGTTATAACAGTAATCATTTGTTTGTAAAACATAGCAGTATTCAATTAGTGTGTAGATTAATTGATGCACGTTTTCCAGATTATAAAGTTGTAATTCCAACTGATAACCCTTATAAATTGGTGGTAAATAGAGCAGATTTTCAAAGTGCATTACGTAGAGTAAATGTATTCTCTAACAAAAGCACCAATCAAGTAGCGTTAAGCATTAGTGCAAGTGAATTACAAATGGCATCTCAAGATATTGATTTTAGTTTTGAGGGTAATGAAAGAATGACTTGTCAA
>JAYSOC010000041.1:0-2387 GCA_043723285.1 Ferruginibacter sp.
TAAATCAAATATCTTAAAAAGTAAAATCTGGTATATAAAATTTTCCTATCCATTTTCAGATACTTCAATATCCATCCTTCGGAGAGATTTAGAGAGGCTTTTTTGCATTCTTTAGTAGATTATGTAATGGATTCAAACATAAATTATAAGAAAATTTTTAGAATGTATTTGATACAAATAAAATTATTTATGAATAAATGATTATTTTCTAACCAAACGCCAACTGAGCTGAAAGCCACTCTTGGGGTATCAATTATTATTTTATAATTTAAAGAAATATCGTCAAACCCCAACGGCCATTGAAAACCCCGTCAACAGTTAGTATAAAAGTTTGGTTTGGTTTTAGAAAACTAATTTCTGAAGTCAACTTGCCCCATGTTCGCCAAGAGATAGCTCGGCCTTTTTTCAGTATCTTGCAACCCAATAAAAAATTATGATAGAAAACGAAATAATAGAAGACAATAACGAGTCGGAAGAACTGTTTGAAAAACATTCTATCATCATCGACAAAGGGCAAGAGCCTTTGCGCATAGATAAATTTTTGATGCAGCGTATTGAAGGCGCTACCCGCAGCAAAATACAACAAGCCATAGAAAACGAAATGGTATTGGTAAATGATAAGCCAATAAAAAAGAATTACAATACAAGGGCTGGAGATGTGATAACTGTTTTTGATAATCGCTCACCCGAAAGTTCAGAAATAATTCCACAAAATATACCACTAAATATTGTTTATGAAGATAATGATTTAATGGTGGTAAACAAACCTGTTGGCATGGTTGTTCACCCCGGCAGTGGCAATCCAGATAACACATTAATAAACGCTGTGGCCTGGCACTTACAAGAAAATTGTCCCGAGATAGATGAAAAAGAACTCACTCGTTTTGGTTTGGTACATCGTATAGATAAAAATACAAGCGGACTTATTGTATTGGCAAAAAAACAAAAAGTAATGAGTGAGTTGGCCAAGCAATTTTTTAACCACACCGTACATCGCCGCTACAATGCAGTGGTGTGGGGCAATTTTGATGAACCCGAAGGAACCATCATTGGCAATGTAGGTCGCAGCCAAACACAAAGAAAATTATTTACCGTTTATCCCGAAGGTGATTTTGGTAAAGAAGCAATAACACATTACAAAGTGTTGGAAAATTTTAATTACGTATCGGTAGTAGAATGCAGATTAGAAACTGGTCGTACGCATCAAATACGTGTACACATGAAGTACAAAGGTCATCCAATATTTAACGATGATTTTTATGGCGGCGAAAGAATTGTAAAGGGAACTATTTATACAAAGTACAAACAATTTGTAGATAATTGTTTTGCGCTATGCCCACGCCAAGCTTTGCATGCAAAGGAATTGGGGTTTGTACATCCAACAACTGGCGAGCAAATGATGTTTACAAGTGACTTGCCAGAAGATATGACTTTGCTGATAGAGAAATGGAGGAAGTATAGTACGTTTAAGAATGAAGTGGAATAATTAGCTAATTTGCTGATGTGCTAATTTGCTAATGAAGACCAATAAAATTTACTTCGTAAATTTTATTGGTGGTTACAAACAGAAATCCCTGATTGAACTTCGGTGGCGTCGCACATTTCATCTTCATCTATATATTTAGCTTTTATTATGCATTAGATTGAAATATAGATTTACCAAAAGATGTAATAAGATTTGTACAATTAAAAATTAAACTTCTCCTATCTTTAAATTCAAAAGAAAAATAAAAATGAAAAAAACATTACTTTTATTAGCAATAATATTTTCAACAAAAATAATCTTTGCACAAACTACTATCGTAAGAGATCCATCCATAGAACAAATGGTAAAAGAAATTTCGCCAGACTCCTTGCGGTCGTACATACAAACGATGGTAAATTTTGGCACTCGAAATACCTTGAGCACACAAACAGAAAAGAAGAGAGGCATTGGTGCTGCACGGCTTTATGTGCTATCAAAATTTAATGAGTTTGCTGCAAAATCTAATGGTAAACTTTCTGCAATCATTGACACCACTACATTACAGCCCGATAAAAAAAGAGTGGACACTACGCTCCTACTCGGCAATATTGTAGCTACTTTAAAAGGCAGCGACCCTTTGGATGATAGAATTTTTATCATCAGTGGACACTTAGATAATATGCGTACCAATGTAATGGATCGTACCAATGATGCACCAGGCGCTAATGACGATGCAAGTGGTGTAGCCGCAGTATTGGAATGTGCCAGAATAATGAGCAAACAAAATTTTAGTGCTACCATTATTTTTATGGCAGTAAGTGGCGAAGAGCAAGGTTTGCTCATTATTCTGGCACATTCCAATACTGCGGCTACACCACTTGCATCGTCATTAGCGCCTGGTGCATCATTGGTACGATCCATT
>JAYSOC010000042.1:0-5901 GCA_043723285.1 Ferruginibacter sp.
ATTTTTAAATCTTTTTCTTTTATATAATCTGCATTGTGTACAGATATACTTGTAACAGTAACTCCGCCAACCGCTGCTGCTGCTATCTTTGCTACAGGAGTTATTGCTCCTGTGCGCCCCACTTGAAACTCTATACCCAATAATTTACTAGTTGCTTGTCTTGCTTTAAATTTAAATGCAATGGCCCAACGAGGATGGTGAGATGTCATGCCCAGTTTATCTTGCAATGCAATATCATTTACCTTTATTACCATGCCATCAATTTCATAAGGTAGCGCATCTCTCCCTGCTTCAAATTCGTTTATATATTTTATTACTTCGTTAATACCGTACGTTACTTTCATTTCTTTTTTAGGAGATTTGAAACCGAGTTGCCAGAGCATTTCTAAAAAACCAGAATGTGTTTTTGGAACTGGTTGATTGGTTGATTGGTTGATTGCAACCCCTTCAACTTTTGAAAATAAATTTAGATTCTTGGGGTTCCCCTCTGTTGTCTGCTGTCTGTTGTTTGTTATCGCAAAGTAACTTACATGATACAAAAACGCTTCCAAATTTCTTTTACTCACTACAGCCGAGTCTTTCATGCGTAGCGTTCCTGCTGCTGCATTGCGTGGGTTTGCTAAGGGTGGTAATCCTTCTTCTATTAATCCTTCATTATACTTTGCAAAATTGTTTTTATTTATCAAAACTTCTCCACGTATTTCTATTTGTTCAATACCGTAAGAAGATAATTTTGCATTAATAGGTATAGAGCGTATTTGATGAATGTTTGCTGTGATCTCATCGCCCACTTCGCCATCGCCTCTGGTTATTCCCCTTAATAATGTATCTTTTTCATACACTAAAGAAATACTTGCGCCGTCAAATTTTGGTTCTATACAATATTCTATATTTTCTATGCCTGAAAGTTCTCTTACTTTTCTATCAAAATCTATTAAGTCATTTGCATTGTACGAATTGTCCAACGATAACATTGGAACAAGATGCTGTACTTTGGGGAAATTTTTTATCATTCCTTTGCCTACACGCTGAGTAGGAGAGTCTTTTGTTATAAACTTTGGATTAGCCGCTTCAAACTTTTCTAATTTTTTAAAAATAGTATCGTACTCTCCATCGGTAATTAATGGGTCATTTTCTACATAATACCTATGCTCATGAAAACGTAAAATATTGCGTAACACTTCTACATTATCGGCCGTTATTTCACCATCTGCAAACGATAGCCATTTTATAGAATCTTGTTGAAGTGCTTTTACTTGTGCGGCGTTAAACATAGCTGCAAATTAATAATGAATAGTGAATAATGAATAATTTTTTCAAGACAAAATACTTGATGTTTCCAAAATGATTTTTAAAATATAAGATAAGTATTTAGCATATTGGTTATTTTTGGTGTATGATAAATTTTAAAAAATTATTTGGCTTTATAATTTGTGTTACACTTTTTTCAAGCTGCGGAAAAAAGAATGTTTCTCTCATCATTAGCAACGCAAAAATATACACAGCAGATTCCGCATTTTCTGAAGCAACTGCTATGGCTATTGATTATGGAAAAATAATAGCTGTTGGAAACAATGTTGATATTCAAACAAAATATTCATCCAGCAATAATATTGATGCAAAAGGCAATACCATTTTCCCCGGTTTTATAGATGCGCATTGCCATTTTACTGGCTATGCTACCGATATGTGGAAGTGTAACTTAACAGGCACTACATCATTTGCAGAAATTGTTACAAAAATAAAAGACTACAGCAGCAATGCGCCAATGGAATGGATTTACGGCAGAGGTTGGGATCAAAACGATTGGACGGTAAAACAATTTCCTACAAAAGAAATTTTTGATAGTCTCTTTCCTAATCGACCAGTATTTTTAAAACGTATAGATGGACACGCAGCATTGCTCAACCAAAAAGCATTAGACATTGCAGGCATAACCGCTACGACAAAAATAGATGGCGGAGAAGTAGAAATAAAAAATGGAAAATTGACTGGCATTTTGATAGATAATGCCATGGACTTTGCTGAACTAAAAGTACCGCTTATAAATGATACACTTGCCAAAAAATATTTTTTAGCTGCGCAAAATTATTGTTTTGAAGCTGGCCTCACAGGAGTGCACGACTGTGGTATAAGTGAGCACACGGTTGCGCTTATACAAGACGCTCAAAAATACGATGGGTTAAAAATGAAAATTTATGCGCTACTTTCTGACTCTGTTTCATATTACGATAAATGGATAAAAAGTGGTCCGCTAAAAACAGAAGGCTTACATGTGGGTGGTTTTAAATTTTATGCCGATGGTGCACTTGGTAGTCGTGGTGCTTGTTTGCTACACGACTATGAAGATAAAAAAAATTGGAAAGGATTTTTATTAGAAACAGAAACACATTTTAAAACAGCTGCTGAAAAATTTGCAGCAAGTAATTTACAAATGTGTACACATGCCATTGGCGATAGCGGCAATAGAATTATTTTGAAAATATATGCCGATGCATTAAAAGGAAAAAATGATAAACGATGGCGTATAGAACATGCGCAGGTGGTAGATGCTGGCGACTTTCATTATTTTACGGATAACAACATCATACCTTCCGTACAACCCACACATGCTACGAGCGATATGTATTGGGCGCAAGATCGTGTGGGAGCTACGCAAATAAAAACAGCGTATGCTTACAAACAATTATTGCAAACCAATAATTGGATGCCGCTTGGTACCGACTTTCCTGTAGAATATATTGAGCCTATAAAAACATTTTACGCAGCCGTTGCAAGGCAAGATAGTAAAGGGTTTCCGGCAAATGGTTTTCAAATGGAAAATGCGCTTAGCCGCAAAGAAGCAATTTATGGTATGACGATATGGGCGGCAAAAGCTGCTTTTGAGGAAAAAGAAAAAGGTAGTTTGGAGGTTGGTAAAGTGGCTGATTTTATTATGCTGGATAATGATTTAATGAATTGTGATAAGAGAAAAATATTAGGTACAAAAGTTTTGGGGACGTGGGTTAATGGGGAGCGGGTTTTGGGGAAGTGAAAGAGTTTTATTTTTTTCTAATATAAAATTAAATCTAGTTAAACTTATTACATTTTTTCTACTTTATTGGGTGTAACCCAATATGCAAATGGCTTTGTTTGAGTTACAATTAATTTAGTTATAGTTGGCCAATGTTTTATAATTATTTTTACTCTTTCCCAGTAAGATGTTTTATTGGGAATTCTCAAGAAAAAAGCACCGAAGTCATTTTGCTTTAATAAATCAGCTAGATGCCGAGTTCTACTAATATTTATATCTGCTGTTAAAAATATTCCATCCATTTTCCCCCACTTTGAAATCCAATCTTCGTCTTTGGTTCCTTTACCAAAAGTGTTTTTCATTGATACTACTTCAATACCATTGTCCATTGGTCGCTGTATTGCATTTAGCCCTTCTGCTAAATGTTCTGATAAATTCTCATCTACCAGTACTTTTATCATGCAGCTTTGTTATTGAATAAATAAATAGCGGCTTGTACTTCTTTTAAAGAAATATCATAAAGTCGTGAAAGAAATTCATTCGTTTCACCAGCTTCATGCATATTATAAATTGTTTCAGCTAAAACATTTGTTTCTTTTACTGTAGGCTGTCCAAATTGATGATGTGGGTCTACTACAATGTGTTTGTTTTTACCTAGAGGGTAAAATTTTTCAGCAAGGTTATTATCAGAAAATTCTATTTTTTTGCAAAAGTTTTCTATTATTTGTTTTAAGGCAATCTGTTTTGATTTGTCTGCCTTTATTGTAGTTCCATCTTCGAGGGCATATAAAATACTCCTCCCGTCTGATAATACTTTTGCTGATGCAAATGGATGAATTGTTTTGAGTTGTTTTGCCATAGATTCATGAGCTTCAAATATTTTCTTTTGTCCAACTCCTAATTCTCGCAAAGAATAAAAAATATAAAATTCAATTAACGTGTAAAAATTTGTTGCTTGATCTCTTCCCTCTCCCCATGAGTATGTATTATTATATTTCTCTACAAGTCTGCTATCCCAAAAATCATTCAACCACCTTCTTACTTTTTGCTTTGGCAGCTTAAGTAAAAAAGATATATCAGATACAGAATAAATTCCTTCTCCCAGTTTACTATGTGTAGTTAATGAAATCATTTATAAATTGAAGATAAGTAAATTTGATTTTGTAAAGTTAGCCTAAAACTAAATAATTTAAGGTTATGCTTTAGTAAACATCACAATCTGTTTCAAATAAACACATTGTGAAATTTTTGTGAAATGGCGCCAATAGAAAATATCACCTCGTACTCCTCTCTTCCATATCCAAATTATTATCAAAAGGACTTTTTGTAAAAGGATAAATCGTTTGGTTTATAAATCCCTTTGGAAATTGCGATTCGTGTACACCTGTACCTTCGGGCCAAACATTACCAGGTAAATAATAGGTTCCAAAAATCATATCTATAAAAGGAAAAACGGTGGCGTAATTTTTACCATAATATTTTGGGTCTTCGCAATGGTGCCAATGGTGATATTGTGGAGTAGCAAAAATGTATTTTACAAAACCAAAATTTATGCGAGTATTGGAGTGTATAAGAACAGCGTGTATAGCAATAAACACAATGTAAATATTAAAGACCGCTGGCGGAAAACCCAATACATACAATGGAATAAATGCCATAGCTCTAGTAAAAAATATATCTACAAAATGTGTACGACTGCCAGCTAGCCAATCCATATGCTGTGTGGAATGGTGCACAGAATGGAAGCGCCACAAATAAACATGATTATGAAAAATACGATGCGCCCAATATTGAAACAAATCGGTAACTACAAAAGTTAAAACCAAAGCTATTAAAAATGGTAATTGCTGTATCCAAAGGTGTACTTTATCTAAACCAATCCAACCAAAAAAAAGTATCGCAGGCTTTTGAGAAATAATACCAAAAATTTGAATAAACAAATGGCTTATGATAAAATAAACCAAATCGGTACGCCACTCTTCATGAAACTTTGTTTGGTTTTTATTTTTAGGAAAAAATAATTCTATTGGTATAAAAATAATCGTCATCAACAATAAATCGAGCAGCATCCAATCTAACCCAAAATACCAATCCGATTTTTGCACTACTGAACCTTGTACTTTTAAAACGCCCATTACTATTGCTAATCCAGCAATGGCAGATCCAATAAGCGCTAGCTTTATTTTTTTGCTCAATAAAAAGCTAACTAAAGCAAAAAAGAAAGACAATACAACAACGATTTTTAAAACAACCTGCATCATTTCGGCAGTATAAAGTTCTCTAAACTCAGGCGTAGTCAATTTCTCAGGAAAATAAAAACATAACATACTTGTTAATGCTATTATTGCCAGAAATATGGAAATGTATCCACTAATTTCTCCTTTGCCCACCTCTAATCTTTCTTTTTTTATTGTATTCATATTGTTCTAATGGTTATTATATTTTGCAAATTAATGATTTAATTACCAACTTAAATTTTAGCTATTTATCCTACTTTTTATGTTCTACATTTGTCTAAATAAAACAGTTGCTTAGTTTGAAAATAACCATTGCTATAACAAAAAATATCCTCGACTTTGGTAATACATGGAACGAATTGCTTCCCCAAAACCATCATTTACAAAGCAATCATTTATTAGCTTTCGAAAAATCAAATATAGAAGATATAGAAACAAACTACATTCAAGTTTATTTAAAAGAAAAATTGATAGGCCTAGTTTATTTGCAACAGTTTGTATTTCAAGATACGCATTTAAATTTTGCTACCGATAAGCAATTTAAATCTAAACTGATAAAATTATTTTTACCAAAGCATTTACCATTGTTGGTTTGCGGGCATTTGTTTAGAATAAATTTTCAAGGGTTTTACTTTAAAAACGAATTGCACA
>JAYSOC010000043.1:0-2383 GCA_043723285.1 Ferruginibacter sp.
CTAAACTACCCGTTGGTCTGCCGTTTTTTGTAAGCCAATTATTAATTAATGCATTGCCATATTTATCTGGCAATACATCTGCCAGCAAACCAGGCATACCTTTAAAAGTACTACTCCTGCTTAATTCTGCAAATGAAAATATTTTCTTTTTTGCATTTCTAATGGGCATTTTTATAGGGGATAAATCGTAGCTGGTTTTTAAAAATGAATCTTCAAATTCAAATAAAGCTTTACCCTTGGCTTGATCATAAGCAACGGCACCTACTTTTTTATTGAATATTTTTATTTGTGCTACGCTATTCATTTCGCTTACATATTAGACGTACTTTTACTTGCACGTTGTCTTTTTTTCTGCTGCATTTTTGCTAATGCGATAGGGCTAATTAGTGGCGTTTGTGTTTCAAAAATATTGAGTAAGTGTAATGCATCTAATGCACGTAACACTCGCACAAAATGCAACATACTTGAGCCTTTGCCATTTTCTATTTGTATATATGTGGAGCGATTTATGCCACAGGTATCAGCTATTTGTTGCTGTGTTTTATTTTGGCTTATACGCATTTCTTTTACAAAAATGCCTACTTGTATTAATATGCCAGTATCAGTATTTGTAGCTTCGTTATTACTCATTTTTCAACGCTTTTACAATACAAATATACTATTTTATTTTTTAAATACTATTTTTTGTATATTATTTACAACATTGATATACTTTTTATTATATAATGTTGGTTATTTTATACAAAATAATTTATTTTAAATGTTTATAATTTACAACATTAAGACTATTTTATTGTATTAATGTTGGTTATTTTGTACAAATAAATATTAAATTCCTGTATAATTATGTGGGCTAATGGCTTTCAATTCTTTTTTCAAACTGGCAGATATTTTTAAAGAATTAATGAAATTATGTACCGATACCTTATTTATTTCTTTACCTCTTGTCAATTCTTTTAAAGCCTCATAAGGAGCAGGATAATTTTCTCTACGCAAAATGGTTTGTATGGCTTCTGCAACCACTGCCCAATTGTTTTCTAAATCGGCTTTCAATTTTGTTTCGTTTAAAATTAATTTACCCAACCCTTTTTCTAATGATTTTAAAGAGATGATGGTATGTGCAATAGGTACGCCAATGTTTCTTAGCACGGTACTATCCGTTAAATCTCTTTGCAAACGACTAATGGGTAATTTTGCAGAAAGATGCTCTAGTATGGCATTTGCTATTCCAAAATTTCCTTCTGCATTTTCAAAATCTATTGGGTTTACTTTGTGAGGCATGGCACTGCTACCAATTTCTCCTTTCTTGGTTTGCTGTTTAAAATAATCTACACTTATATAACTCCACATATCTCGGCACAAATCTATAAGAATGGTATTTATTCTTTTTATAGTATCAAAATGTGCAGCCAATGTATCATAATGTTCTATTTGTGTGGTGTATTGTTGACGTTGTAAGCCGAGTTTATTTTCTAAAAAATCATTCGCAAATTTTACCCAATTGTATTTTGGATATGCTACATGGTGTGCATTAAAATTGCCAGTAGCACCGCCAAATTTTCCACTAAATGGAATGTGGCTAAATAACAAAATTTGGTTTTCTAATCGCTCTACAAAAACCATTATCTCTTTTCCTAAAATGGTAGGGCTAGCAGCTTGTCCATGTGTACGAGCAAGCATAGGTATGGCTTTCCATTGCTGTCCAAGTTTTTTTAAATGCTGTTGTACGTTTATTATGGTGGGTAAATATTCTTGCTCCACAGCATCTTTCCAGAGCATAGGTACAGCAGTATTATTTATATCTTGGGAGGTTAAGCCAAAATGTATCCACTCTTTTAAATCGCTTGCAGATAATTCATCCAATTTTTCTTTTAAAAAATATTCCACCGCTTTTACATCATGGTTTGTAATGCTTTCTGTTTTTTTTATGTTCCATGCATCTTCTTCCGAAAAATTTTCTACAACCAATCTTAATGCGTTTTTGAGTTTAGTATCTATTTTAAAAAACTTCTTTTCGCCCAAAGCAATAAAATATTCTACTTCTACTTTTACACGGTATTTTATTAAAGCATATTCAGAAAAATAGGCTGCAAGTTGTGTAGTGGCTTTATTGTAACGACCATCAATAGGAGAAATAGCAGTAAGAGGAGAAAGTTGCATAAATGAAAATGGTTTGAAGTAATTTTGCACGAATTTAAACGAAACGAGTTGGATAGAAAAATAAGGGTTGCCGCAGTAAATTATTTAAACACAAAACCAATGATATATGGTTTTGAAAATGGCATGATGAAAGATGAGGTAGAACTCGTTACCGATTTTCCTGCAAACATAGCGGATATGCTTATACATGACGATGTGGACATTGCGCTTGTGCCAATAGCTA
>JAYSOC010000044.1:0-2381 GCA_043723285.1 Ferruginibacter sp.
AATATGTCATGGCAATGTTGTAATGTTCTTTAAACAATGTATTGCGCATAGCATTAAAAGGCAAAGTTGTAATCATGTATATTATTAGCCCCACAGATACCCAAAAGTGAATATTAAATTTATAAGTTAAAATTTCGTTTGTATTAATCATATTCATGTAATAAACTAAACCCATACACAAAATCCCTAATGCTCCAAATTGGTAGGATATTGAACCAAAATTTTTGAAGAAGCTTTTAAAAATAAATTCTTCGCACAAGAATAATGTAATATACCCACCAATAAATATTATTTTTAAAATATTTTTGGTTTTTATTTTTATAGGAATGGCTAAAATCCATAAATAAAATAAAATAAATACAGGAATATTTAGGTATCTATATACAAGTGGATTAAAATGCTTTAATCCACTTGTATTATAAAAGAATTTTGCCAGTATTTCTGTAATAAAAATAAATGCTAGAAAAAAACTAAACCATTTCCAATGCGTGAACTTCCATTTTTTCCATAACACAAATCCTGTACATGCAGCTGCAAGTTCAAATACATTTAAGGCTGTTTTTAGTATGAATTCTAAAGTCATATACCAAATAATATTAAGGGTGCGGCTGCGGATAAGCGTTATCAACAGCACTAAGTGTATTGGTACAACCAGTGCCTGGAGGGCATAGGTCGCCTTGGTTCATACTTGCTTTACCAGCTAACATAAATAGTTCTCTTGTTTTAAATCCTGCACTTGATGTGTCAATTAAGCTTGCAATCGTAGTTACTTCTTTTCCTCCAATTAGACCTTTTTCAGCAGTTATACGAGGGTCAAAATCAATATTATTGCCACCTAAATTAGTAGTAGCAGTTAAGAATAAAGTATGGTGTTTCGATAAAGACAAATCTCTTGTATAATTGTCTGGATAATTTCCGTAATAAAAACGTACACCTAAATCTGCTGTTTTAATCTTAGATTTTGCAGCATACTTTTCCATTAAGCAAATAAACTTTTTTAAAGTATCTATGGAATACCAGCAGCTTTGTGCATCTTTAAAAGTAGGCAATTCAATTTTAGATGGAGAAACCGCAACACGAAGCCTACCAGTAGCATATTCATTATACATGCTAGCATGGGTAGTATTATAGCGTGCTACCACATCGGCAAATTCTGCAGCAGTTTCGCCATGTATATCGTCTGTTATACAATTGTAACATGAAGCATAAATTGGGTCTTTATCAATTTCAAAACTACCATCTTCTTTTATAGGGGCTTCATCACAAGCGCATAAATACAAAATAGTTAGTAATAGAAAGTAAGAGGCAAATGATTTTGTTTTCATAATAAGTTGTTTTTGGTAAATGAATAATTAAATATATAATTTTTTATAACACAAAGAAACAATTTACTCAAAAACAATCAACTAGCTATACACACATTTCCATATCCGTTAAACAACGGTATTTAAAATCGTTGGTTGTGCAAGGTTTTTTAGTTGTTGGCACATTGCCGACGAGCTGGCTTATGTGCATTTTTGCTTTGTGTTTCCGAAGTGTGGTGACCTCATCTAAACCTAATAAAAAAAACGGGGGAGAGAGCAAACTTGCAAGGCACTTGGGTAGCACAACAAAGGCAATTATTCATCAAAAAAAATAACTATTATGAAAAAAGTATTTTTATCCATTTTGTTAGTTACCGCAGTAGTATTTTGCGGGATAGCTCAAACTGTATCTCAAGTAAGTAACAACCTAAGACCTGGCGGCGAGTTGTTATTAAAAGTTGGAGTAGGCCAAGTAAAAGGCGGATTTATTAATCCTGTAAATTTTGTAAATGGTGCAGTTGTAGGACCTCCTGTTTTTGGCACTATTAGTGCACCAACTATGAAACTTGGACTTATGGCTGGTATAGATTACAATTATTATTTTAACAGATACTTTGGTTTATCTACCACAGCAGATATTTTTAGCAATAAGTATAATGTAATAGATGCTAGTAACCCTCCATTTGTAAAAGCTAATATTCAAATAGCATCTCAAAAAAGCCAAGTAAATAAATTTATAGGGATTGGTCCCATTGGTAGAATTCCAATAAATAATAAATTTCATGCCACAATAGCCGCTTATGGTGGAATGTTATTTCATAAAAAAAACAACTACCAAGTAGATTATGTAGCACCACCATTTCCTACAGCTACAATTGTACAATTTAGCTCTCATAAATCAGTATCAGCAGCAGCAGTAAAAGGCGCTGTACGATTAGCATATGATCATAGCCCACGACTAGGTTTTTCGCTAGGTGCAGAATATATTATTCCATTTTTTAGTGCTAAGCAATATGCTGCAAGTTTAATGGATGCCACAAATGCTGGTTATTTAGTAAACGTTCCTACAGCTTTTAG
>JAYSOC010000045.1:0-15521 GCA_043723285.1 Ferruginibacter sp.
TTTTTGGTTTAAAAGATTCTACTGTTTCGTTAAACTGTGCTTTAAGTATTTTCTCTTGAACTGTTTTACGGCTTTCCAATGTGGCAATAGCCATATCTAAATCTCTTGCATTATTTATTTGCATGTTTATTCGTTTATCTTTTTTATAATGGCATTTGCTACTGGGCTTTTTATCCATTTATCTCTACTGATGTATAAAACTAAGCCAACAATAAAATATATAAATGCTAGTAGAAAAAAGCCATAGTACGTTTTACCCATAAGATCTCCAAGCCATAGCCCTAATGCAATGTTTAAAAGCATAAGAAAAATAAATCCTACTCCTCCTAAAATTAATTGGGAGGCAAGCGTAGAAAAAACATCTGATGATTTTTTTACTGTTTTTAACTTGGCAAGCTCTACTCTTGTTTCTACATAACTACTTGTACTTTCAAAAAGAGATTCGAGTGCATTTTTTGGTTGCTGGGTTTCCATTTATTTTTTATTTATTGCTAATTTTTTATAGGCTTTAAAACCTAGATGTGAATTTAAAACGCCACGAATTGCACCAATAAACACGAATAATAAAACACATTCGTGAAAACATACCTTTTGCCGCCAGGCAAGTTCGTGTTATTAGTGACCAACAACTAAGAGAAATTCCTAGACTCTTCTTTGTGCGCTTTTTCTAAAATATCTTTTGCATCGCCTTTTATACTTTCATATTTTTCTTGTAATACTTCTCCAAACTCATTCATCTTTTCACGAACGGTATCGCCAAGGTCTGTTCCTTTTTTTGCTAATTTTTTACGAGTGTCTTTTCCGCTTTCTGGTGCAAATAAAATGCCGAGTGCTGCGCCTACTGCCGCACCTACAATTACGCCTGTTAATAATTTCTTGCTCATAATGTAAAAGTTTAAATTGTTTTATAAATATTAATAATAAGCTGCTAAAATGCTGCCAAGTTTTTAAATGGGCACGCAAACTTCAAAACGCTGCATTTTTGTCAGATTACAATTGGTCTAATTGGTTTTCGAATTACTTGCTAAAATGGAAGAGATAAAATAAAGCACAAAAAAAGCCTCCTGGATTGGGAGGACTTTCATAGAATTGTCTTTTAATGGTTTTTGATCGATATTGGAAGCTTTTACTTGGATATTGGATATTAAAGCTTTTGTGTTTTTCTTGGATGATGTAAAATTGCATAATCTTTTTTTTACATCATGTAGTGCATGGTATCATTGTATGGTAGAAGTATTTCGTTTCTTTGCGAAGTTTTACTAATGGCATTATAAATTATTGATAATCAAAACAAAAAGAGCCGTACAAATTGCACAGCTCGTTTATTAAAAAATTTATTTTATATATTTTATCTTACCAACTTCAATTCATCTATCAAATTTTTGGCACCACCAAGTTTATCTACACACCACAATACATAACGCACATCTACACATATCGTACGATTCAAATCTTTATCAAATGCAATTTTATGGCTTAACGCTTCGTAGTTGCCATCAAAAGCCAAACCAATTAAATTACCATTGCCATCAATAACAGGCGAGCCAGAGTTACCGCCTGTAATATCGTTCGTTGTAATAAAACCTACTACCAAATCATTTCTGCTTTTATCTATGTACTGGCCAAAATCTTTTTTCTTTAGCAACTCAATTTGCTTGGCTGGCAAATCAAATTCATAATCGCCAGCTACATATTTTTCTAACAACCCTTTGCTTGTTGTTACAAAATCATATTTCACCGCATCTCTAGGCGCATAGCTTTTTACATTTCCAAAACTTACACGCATACTAAAATTTGCATCAGGGTACATTTTTGCGGCAGCCGCAGGATCTTTTTCCATAATGCCTTTTAAATATGCACGACCAAGCTCATTGTTTTTTGAAACAAACGCAGCATAAGATGGTGCGTATTTTATGGTATAATTTTTTGCAAAAGACGATGCATAATCAAAAGCAGGGTCGGCTTGTAATGCAACAGCATCAGGCGTTGCAATAAATGCTGCCCATTTAGCATCGTCCAATAGTATTGTTTTATCAAACAAATCTTTTGCCCATTTTTTATAAGTGGCTTCATCTTTTAAATCGCCATAAGTAGCTTTCATTTTTTCGTAAAACCCAATTGGGTGTTGGCTCTTATCTACATCATTGTAAAACATCATTGCAGCAGCAGCTACAATTTTTTCATCACTTGCTCTGTTGGCACCTTCCATATATGCTTTACGACCTGCCTCTGCAGCCGTTATCGCTTTCTTTAAATCATCTGCTGGTGCGCCCACTTTTGTAAGCGCTGTTTCTATGCCTTGCAATTGTGCAGCAAAAGCCGTAATTGGCGAGCCCAAAATACCTTCAATAAAATATTGGCGTTGCTTTGAATATGGTGTCCATGTAGCATAGTTCGCTGCATAATCACTCATTATATTTTGGTACGAAGGTTTGCCAGCCGCCCATTTTGTAAAACCATTTTCGTATGCTTGCTTTTGATCAAAAGTTTTAAATTTAATCAGCTGCTTTGTTTCGCCATCAAAAAATTTCCAGTAGTTAGCAACGCCAGCATAATTACTAGCCAACTTCAATTTTACGGCTGGGTCTTTTATCATTTGCTCATACATGTTTTTCAAACGCATATCTCTCAAACCTACTAATGATGGGTTTTCTACCTCATTCTTCAATTTTATACCATAGCTAGTTTCGTATCTGTTTGTTCCGCCAGGGTAACCATATATCATAGCATAATCACCATCTTTTATACCTTTAATACTTACAGGTAAAAATGCTTTTGGTTTAAGCGGCACATTGTCTGCACTAAAATCTGCAGGCTTCCCATCTTTATTTCCATACACTCTAAAAATAGAAAAATCGCCTGTGTGGCGTGGCCACTCCCAGTTATCGGTATCGCCACCAAACTTACCAACACTCTCTGGTGGCGCACCTACCAAGCGAATATCTCTATACGTTTTATACACATACATTAGATACTGATTTCCTTTAAACATACTGTACACTCTACCTGCAAGCGAATTGTCTTTATCAAAGACTTTGTCGGTAATGGCTTTATACACTTCAGGCATTTTTTTTGTACGGTCTGCCCAGCTCAATCCTTTTACGGCATCTTCTACTTCTTTTGTTACGTCCACAATTTTATCTAAAAATTGCACGGTTAGTTTACTTTGAATTTCTTGCCCCATGTTGTAGGCATAAAAACCATCATGCAAGTAATTATGCTCTACCGAACTAGCATTTGCAATAGCATCGTAACCACAGTGATGGTTCGTAAAAATTAAACCTTTATCGCTCACAATTTCGCCAGTGCAACCACCACCAAAAATAAGTATCGCATCTTTCAACGACGATTTATTTACAGAGTACAATTGCTCTTTGGTCAATTTAAGCCCACGCTTTACCATATCGTTGTAAACCTGCTGCCCTAGCAACATTGGAAGCCACATACCTTCATCGGCTTGTGCTTTAAAAATGCTCGTAACTAGTACCAGCGAAACAATAAATTTTTTCATAATTTTCTTTTAAAATTTTGTGCTACGAATGTAGGAATTTTGATTGTATTTATAAAAGGAATTTGGGGCTGTGGGCTTCGGTTCTTTGACAAGCATTTGATCGGGCTATACGTTGCAATCTTTTTTTTCGTTCCTCAAAAAAAGGATTTTCACTTCTATCCCGCAGCCCTTCATCGGTATATCATTTTTCATCTTTTATTATGCACTAGATTAAAAATATCGGTAAAGAGAATTGTAATGGAGAATTCGCCACAAGCGAATTCCTACGGACATCTTTTTATAATTTAACCTCTCTCACTCAACTCCAACCACCGCATTTCTTTTTCATCCAATGCGGCAATAATTTCATTTACACGCACGCCTATTTTTTGTATTTCTTCGTAAGCTATATTTTCGCTCATCTTTAACTCAAGTGTTTCTTTTTCTTTTTGCAAAGAAGGTATTTCTTTATCCAAGCTTTCTAATTCGCTTTTTTCTTTAAAAGATAATTTCTTTGCAACACTGGTATTGTTATTAGTTTCCACAGGCGCTTGCACTTTGTCTTCCACACTTACCATATTCATTTTACCATCATCTTTTCTTGTGCCAGCTTCTATTTCTTTTAAGTAAGAACGATACTGTGTATAGTTTCCTGGATAATCTTTTATCACACCCTCGCCTTCAAATGCAAAAAGATGCTCTACCATTCTGTCCATAAAATAACGATCATGGCTTACAATTAAAATACAACCAGGGAAGTCCATTAAAAATTCTTCCAGCGTACGCAAGGTTTGTAAATCCAAATCATTGGTAGGCTCATCGAGTATTAAAAAATTAGGATTTACAAACAATACACTCATTAAATGCAGGCGTCTTTTTTCGCCACCACTAAGTTTACTTAGCGGTGTAAATTGTTGTTGTGCATTAAAACCAAATTTTTCCATAAACATGCTGGCACTAAGCTTTGTACCATCTGCTAGTGGAAAATATTCTGCCATATCTTTTACATATTCAATGGCACGTTTATCTTCTTTGTATGTTAATCCTTCTTGGTTAAAATTGCCAAACACCACTGTATCACCATGGTTTATTTTTCCGCTATCAGGTTCTTCTTGTTGCAAAGCAATTTTAAGAAATGTAGATTTACCTACCCCATTTTTTCCAACAATACCTACTCTTTCGCCTCGTTTAAATGTATAATCAAATCCTTTCATGATAAGCTTATCGCCATACGACTTACTTACTTTTTTCATTTCTAAAATCTTACCGCCAAGCCTTGTCATTTTTACTTGCAAGCTCACTTCTGCATCTTCTTTTTTCACGGCTACTCTTTCTTCTACATCTTTAAATGCATCTTGTCGGCTCTTACTTTTTACCGTACGAGCTTTCGGTTGCTTGCGCATCCACTCCAATTCTTTTCTAAAAATATTTTTATCTTTTTGAAATTCGCTTGCTTCTATTTCTTGCCTCAAACTTTTTTGCTCTAAAAAATAATCGTAATCACCTTTATACACAAACAATTTTTCTTCATCCATTTCTATTATTTCGTTACACACGGTATCTAAAAAATAACGATCATGCGTTACGAGTAAAATTGTCATTTTATGTGTGCTCAAAAAATCTTCCAACCATTCAATCATGCTTACATCTAAATGGTTGGTTGGTTCATCCATTATAAGCAAGCATCTTCCTTCGTGCAATTGTGCTTCTATTAATGCTTGTGCAAGTGCTACACGCTTACGTTGCCCACCACTAAGCGTATTCATCACCGCTTCTATATCATGCAAGTTTAATTTTCCAAGAATTTGCTTTAGCTCACTTTCAAAACTCCAAGCATTCAACTCTTCCATTCTCCCCATTATTTCAGAAAGCAAATCCATGTCTTCATTACCTTCATCTAAATATTTTTCGTATTCACTCACTGTTTTAATTACAGGATTATCTAAACGCAGTACATTTTCACGAATACTTTTATCCTCCATAAAAGGTGTATCCTGTTGTAGCATAATAACTTTTACATCTTTATGTACCCACACGGTACCTTCATCGGCCGTTTCTAAACCTGCAAATATTTTAAGCAAAGTCGATTTTCCTGTACCATTTCTAGCTACAAAAGCTATTTTATCTCCTTCTTCTACATGAAAAGTGATGTTTTTAAACAAAGTTCTTATACCAAAACTTTTACTAATATTTTCTACCGAGGCGTAATGCATAACGGCAAAGATAGGCTAGCTTATCTTTAGATAAAAAAAGAGAATCAAAGACCTTTAAATTATTAAGCTAATACAAAGTATATTCGTGGCTTTTTAAGAAACGCTAATTAACTCTATTGTTAAGCCTACAGTTAGTTTTATTGGTTATATTAATTTATTTGTATGTTATTTAATTCCATAAGTTTTTCTATTTTTTTACCTGTCGTTTTTTTATTGTATTGGTTTGCTACAAAAGGAGAATATAAAAAGCAAAATGTTTTATTGCTAATTTGTAGTTATTTTTTTTACGCTTGCTGGGACTGGCGTTTTTTATTTTTACTCATTTTTTCTACCCTATTAGATTTTTTTACAGGGCTAAAAATGGCGGAGGCTAAAAGTAAAAAGAACAAGAAGTTTTGGTTTTGGTTAAGTGTCATTGTTAATCTTGGGTTTTTAGGTGTTTTTAAATATTACAATTTCTTTGCCGTATCATTTAGCGAAGCCCTTGCACAAATGGGCTTACACACAAACCCTTGGACACTAAAAGTAATATTGCCTGTGGGTATATCATTTTATACTTTTCATGGTTTATCTTATGTAATTGATATTTATAAAAACAGAATTAAGCCAGAAAAAAACTTTATTGATTATGCTGTTTTTGTTAGCTTTTTTCCATTACTTGTAGCTGGCCCAATAGAAAGAGCTACACATTTATTACCGCAAATACAAAGGAAAAGAATTTTTGATATTGTAAAGGCTATAGATGGATTAAAACAAATTTTATGGGGCTTGTTTAAAAAAGTAGTAATAGCAGATCAGTGTGCGGAATATGCAAACATTATTTTTAATAACACATCAGACCAAACTGGTAGTACACATTTATTTGGGGCTTTATTTTTTACATTTCAAATTTATTGCGATTTCTCTGGGTATTCAGATATAGCAATAGGCACTGCTAAACTTTTTGGTATTGATTTGCTTAGAAATTTTGCTTTCCCGTATTTTTCTAGAGATATTGCCGAGTTTTGGAGGCGTTGGCACATATCATTATCAACATGGTTTAGAGATTATTTATACATTCCACTTGGTGGTAGCAAAGGCGGCACTTGGATGAAAGTGAGAAATACGTTTATCATTTTTTTAGTGAGTGGATTTTGGCATGGAGCAAATTGGACATTTATTATTTGGGGGTTATTAAATGCGCTTTATATTATGCCTTCTATTTTATTTAATACCAATAGAAACAATTTAGATATTGTTGCTCAAGGAAAAATGTTTCCCACAATCAGAGAATTAGTCTCTGTTTTATTAACCTTCTCTTTAACTGTTTTTGCTTGGATATTTTTTAGGGCCGAAAGTGTAACCAAAGCTGCGAAATATATTTCTACCATTTTTTCTAAATCGCTTTTTTTAAAACCAAGTATCATACCAATGGCTTTGTTTACACTACTTTTTTTATTTATTATTATAGAATGGCTGGGTAGAGAGCAACAATATGCACTATCAAAAATTTGCAATAAATGGCCAAGGGTTTTTAGGTGGGGCTTTTATTATTTAATAATTTTTGCCATTTTTATTTTCGCAGGCAAAGAACAACAGTTTATATATTTCCAATTTTAATTTCCAATAATTTTTATAAAAAGTCTTAAAATTTGTTTATGAATCGGTTTTTAAAAAAGTTTTTAATATTTGCTTTACCCGTAATTTTTTTGTGTTTATTTTTAGAATTTTCATTAAGGAGAGTTCCAAATGACTATTCAAAAAAATGTAAATACCTTAATGAATATGCACCTAAAATCAATACACTTTTTTTGGGAAATTCACATACTTTTTATGGCATAGACCCTGCCTATATTAAGCAAAACAGCTTTAATGCTAGCCATATATCTCAATCTTTAGATATTGACCATGCTATATTATACAAATATGAAAACAACTGGGACAGCTTAAAGAATATTGTGATACCAATTGATTATTTTTCTTTTTACTCAAACCTTTCTACTGGTGTAGAGTATTGGCGTGTGCGTAATTATAACTTGTACTACGACATTCATGAATTTGGGGATTGGTCTACGAACACAGAATTAATTGGGAATTTTAAATTTGGATTGTCAAAGTTTCTGCACTTTTATGTTCAAAAACAAAATTTAATTACAGCCACAAATTTAGGTTGGGGCACAGGCTATAGTTTCGAGAAAAGACAAAATTTAATACAAACAGGGCAAGAAGCTGCAAAAAGACATCTAAAAGAAAATAATTTAAGTTTTGAAAGCAACGTTAAATATTTAAACAGTATTATTGAGTTTGCGCAAAAAAGAAATATAAATGTGCTTTTATTTACATCGCCTGCCTATAAAACATACACAAACCTTTTAGATACGGCTCAATTAAATGAAACCCTTAAAACGATTGCATTGATAACAAGTAAAAATAAAAATGTCAGATATTATAACCTAATGAATGATACCTCTTTTATGGAAAGAGATTTTTATGACGCAGACCATTTAAATGAATTTGGTGCAAAAAAGCTTACTCTAAAAATGGAAAGTTTGCTTTCGATTCATTAGCAAATTGCTATTTGGGGTTACTAAAACATTAGTAGCAAAGAGGTCGAATCGTATGAAGTAAGGATAAATGTAAATAGGATAGCTAATAAAACATAGTGCATTAACTTGTAGATATTTAACCATATTTGCATTAAACTTATTTATTCTTAAATGTAAAAAAGCACGCTTAAACATTACTTTAATAAAATCCCTTTTTTCTTATTTTTTCTAGCTTACTTTTGCAACCAATTAAAGGCAGTTTTTATTTATGAAAAAAAAAATTCTAATTACTGGTGGTGCAGGTTTTATAGGCTCTCATTTAACTAGATTATTTGTAACCAAATATCCTGATTATAAAATTGTAAATCTTGATGCGCTAACATATGCAGGTAATCTTGAGAATTTAACAGCTATAGAAAAATTGCCAAATTACACTTTTGTAAAAGGGAATATTACCGACATTGGTTTATTGAGAAAATTATTTGAGGAATATCAATTTACAGGAGTACTACACTGCGCTGCAGAGAGCCATGTAGATCGTTCTATTACAGACCCGCTTGCATTCGTAACCACAAATGTAATGGGTACCGCATCGCTACTACAAATCGCTAAAGAAAGTTGGAAAGGAAATATGGAAGGAAAAATTTTCTACCATATTTCTACAGATGAAGTGTATGGTTCGCTTGGCGATACAGGCTTTTTTACAGAAGAAACGCCTTACGACCCACGTAGCCCATACTCGGCATCTAAAGCAAGTAGCGATCATATGGTTCGTGCATTTTACCACACATACAAATTACCTATAAAAATTAGTAACTGTAGTAACAACTACGGTCCATATCATTTTCCTGAAAAATTAATACCGCTTTGTATAAATAATATCATCAATAATAAAACGTTGCCTATTTATGGTAAAGGTGAAAATGTAAGAGATTGGCTTTTTGTGGAAGATCATGCAAGAGCGATAGATGTTATTTTTCATAAAGGAAAAATTGGCGAAACATACAATATTGGTGGACATAATGAATGGACAAACATTGCGCTGGTTAAAGAATTGTGCAAGCAAATGGATGAAAAGCTGAATAGAGAAAAAGGCGAATCAGAAAAATTAATAACCTACGTAACAGATAGGGCAGGACACGATTTGCGTTATGCAATAGACGCTACAAAATTGAAAAATGAACTAGGTTGGTTACCATCACTTCAGTTTGAAGAAGGCATTAGTAAAACAATAGACTGGTATTTGGCAAATACAGAGTGGTTGAATGATGTAACTTCTGGAAATTATCAAAATTATTATGCAACTCAATATACAGTTTAGTAGATTAGAGGTTTAGAAGTTTAGCTTTTTACAATAAAATAATTATTTTTTATGAAAGTTTATTCTTTTGAAAAATTAGAATGTTGGCAACAAGCTCGGAGATTAGCAGTATGGACTTATCAATCAACGAAAAATTTCCCTGCTGATGAGCGATTTGGATTGACTTCTCAAATGAGAAGAGCTTCCATTTCAATAGCATCAAATATTGCAGAAGGAAGTGCAAGAAGAACATCGAAAGATCAAGCACATTTTAGCACAGTAGCTTATAGTAGTACTATTGAACTGTTAAACGATTTAATTCTTTCAAATGATTTAGGATTTCTGGCATCGGAACTTTACATAGCAGGAAGAGAAATGATAGAAAAGCAAACTTTGCTAATTTCAACCTTAAGAAAAGCGCAAGAAAAAACAGCATCTAAACCTCTAAACTCCTAAACTTCTAAACTAATTAATATGAAGGGAATAATACTCGCAGGCGGCTCTGGTACAAGATTGTATCCAATAACAATGGCCATTAGCAAACAACTCATGCCCATTTATGATAAGCCGATGATTTATTATCCATTGAGTACTTTAATGCTTGCAGGGATAAAAGAAATTTTAATTATAACTACACCTGAAGATCAAAGTCAATTTAAAAGATTATTAGGCGACGGCAAGCAATGGGGTTGTGATATACAATATGCAGTACAAGAAGTGCCAAACGGGCTTGCGCAAGCATTTGTAATTGGAGAAAAATTTATTGGGAAAGATAGTGTGGCTTTAGTGTTGGGCGATAATATTTTTTATGGCAGCGGCTTTAGTAAGCTATTACAACAAAGTACAAAAAATGAAGGTGCAACAATATTTGCCTACCCTGTAAGTGATCCCGAAAGATATGGAGTTGTTGAGTTTGATGAAAATTTTAATGCAATTAGCATTGAAGAAAAACCTGAAAAGCCTAAAAGCAATTATGCTGTGCCTGGTCTTTATTTTTATGATAACGATGTAGTGGAAATTGCAAAAAATATACAACCTAGCCAAAGGGGAGAATATGAAATAACTACGGTAAACGATATTTACTTACAAAATAAGAAATTGAAAGTCGCAGTACTTGATAGAGGCTTTGCTTGGCTAGATACGGGTACATTTGATAGTTTACATGACGCATCTGAATATGTACGAGTAATTGAAAAAAGACAGGGTTTGAAAATTGGGTGTTTAGAAGAAGTGTCTTATAGAATGGGGCTTATAGATAAAGCTCAGTTAGAATTTTTAGCAGAGGGATTGAATAAAAGTGGATACGGTGAATATTTAAAAAATATAAAATAGCGAATGATTATTGTGTATGCATTTACCTTATAGATGATGGATGTAAGATTGGTACTGGCACAAAAATTTGCCATTTAGTCATTATAATGTCTCCATATTTTCAACTATAAATAAACTAGGCTAAGTCTTTGTAGCATAAACTTACAGTTAATTGTAATTAATTGTGATGATTTTGCAATTTTTGAGAACAGAAACAAGTGTTTGAATTGTTTTTTACTAATTCCTAGAAAACTACTCGTTTGTTGAGCTAACATTTTTGCATGTTATTTAAATATGATTTAAAATCAATACTTTTGTGAGAATCCTACCTCTTTATTTTCTGTAAATGTAAGGTTGGATTATAGAAAACTTTTTCAGTTGATAAAATTTGAATCATACAAGAGGGCTACAATAAACTCCACACTATTAAACATTGCAGCTAAAGGCCTGGTTTTTTTAAATACGATTGTTATTTCGTTTTATTTTGGGGGCAGCATTAACTCTGATTTTTACTTTTACGTTATTTCCGTTTCTGCTTTAATATGTAGTGCAATAAATGGTATTGACTATTTACTACTTATTCCCGAATCAATTAATATAAGAGAAAACGAATCACAAAAAAAGTCGGAAGCGTTTTTGAATTTTTTTCTATCCCTTTATGGGATTATTGGGGCTGTCCTATTGCTTATATCAATACTGATTCCTATATATTTCTTCAATGCATTCTCAAAATTTGATATTAATGTTTTGCAAGTAAATAAAGCGGCATTAATTATGGGATCATTTATTATTTTTTTTCAAATAGTAAATAACTTAATGATTGCAATATTAACTTCTTATAAGTATTTCACTAGTGCTATTTTTTCCTCTTTTATAAATAGTTTATTGTCTATAATACTCACAATTGTCTTAAATAAACAATTCGGAATTCTTGGTTCTGTACTCGGTGTATTTATAGGGTATATAACTAACTTTATAATACTTGTCTACTTATTAAAAAATAGATTGAATTGGAGTTTTAGAAATGTCATATTGGTGAGAGGAAAAAGAATTTGGACCAATATTTTATTTATGGAAATAAATATAGTACCCGTTTGGATAAAAAATTATATCATTTTGCTATTGATAAGTGGGATGGTAGAGGGCTCTTTATCTGCATATAATTTAGGTAATAATATTGCAATAATTCCAGAGGTTTTCATATTATCGCAAGTAATGAATGTAGCGGGTATTAAGTTTTCCGAATTATTTTCTTTGCAAAAAATGAAGGAGATAAAAGAATTGTTTTACAAAATTTTAGACACACTGCTACTTATTATAATTCCAATGTCAATTGTAATTTGTATTTGCTCTTCCGATATTGTTGAAATTGTTTTTATGAGAGGTAAATTCTCAGCAAACAATGTTGTAATTACTGCAAAATGCTTAATGTTTTTATCCTTTTTATTACCTATAAAAATTTTTGATGCAATTTGTACAAGATTGTTTACAAGCAATCAGCTATATAAGTTTACTGTAATTGTTGCTACCTTTATACACCTATCCTTCACCATACTTACTTATTTTCTTTGTCGTAATTACAAATTAGAAGGGTTGCTTTATTCTCTAATAATTGGCAACTACATATTTTTACTAATTGGCTTTTGCTACATTATTAAAATCAAATGCGCTTACATAATAGATAAAAAAAAAATACAACAAATTATAAAACTACTTTTATACAGCACCGTTATATTCATAATTACAATGTACTTTCACTCAAAATTTCAAAATTTAAATAACTTCATAAAAATTATATTAACTGTACTTATGGTAATTTTCCCTTTTTTCTTTTTCTTTTTAAAAGAAAGGAGCAATTACTCTATTTTTAATACTTTATTAATAAAAAAATAATTAATGTTAAATGTAACAGAATCATTCTTACCCCCATACGATGAATACGCCAGTATATTGAAAAGAGCATGGGATAAAAAATGGTTAACCAATAATGGAGAGCTCGTACAAGAGCTAGAATTAAAATTAAAAAAATATTTAGGCGTAAAGCATCTTTTTTTTACTTGTAATGGCACTATAGTTTTGCAAATGGCATTAAAATGTTTGAATGCTTGTATTGGAAGCGAAGTTATAACAACTCCCTTTAGTTATGTAGCTACAACCAATGCAATACTATGGGAAGGCTTTGTTCCAATATTTGTAGACATAAATAGTACAGATTTTTGTATAGATGCAGAAAAAATTGAAGGAGCAATAACAGAAAAAACAGTGGCTATAATGGCCACACATGTTTATGGAAATCCTTGCGCAATTGAAAAAATTGAGGCTATTGGGAAAAAATATAATATTAAAGTTATTTATGATGCTGCCCATGCATTTGGAGCCATGTATAAAAATAAACAAATTTTGAGCTATGGCGATATTGCTACATGCAGCTTTCATGCAACCAAGGTATTTCATACAATAGAAGGTGGATGTATAATTACAAACGACGATAAAATTGCAAATGAACTTTATTTAATGAGGCAATTCGGGCATGTTGGCGATGAGTATTTTTCAGTAGGTATTAATGGGAAAAATTCAGAATTCCATGCTGCTATGGGGCTTGCAAACTTGAAGTATGTAGATGAAATAATTGAAAAAAGAAAAGTAGTTTCATTATTGTATAATGAAATCTTATCTGCAAAACTCGTTAAGCCTTTAGCCCTAGCCGAGACAAAATATAACTTTGCATATTACCCAATAATGTTTGGAAGTGAAACAGAGTTATTAAACTCAAAAGAAGCATTAGCTCAAAAAAGTATATATTCTAGAAGATATTTTTATCCTTCGCTAAATGAATTATCCTTTATTACACAAAAAATAAAATGTGAAATAAGCGAGCGTATTTCTAGAAGAGTTTTGTCATTACCATTATCTGCATCTACTACACACGAACAAGTAATCGATATTACAAATGTTTTAAATAAATCTTTATGCTAGTTATTGGAGCCAAAGGGTTTGCTACACAGTTGTTTGACATATTACATCAATTAAAATTAAACAAACAGATTGCTTTCTATGATGATACTGCCGAGAATGGCCATATGTTTCTTGGTAAATATGATATTTTAAATGATCGATCTCAAGTTATTGAATATTTTAAAAAAGATAATAGATTTTGCTTAGGGCTTGGCAATCCAAATGCAAGGAATCTGATATTTGATAAGTTTATTGACTTGGGAGGGGTATCACAAACAATCATCTCTCCATTTGCACATATTGGAAACGTAGCTGTCACAATTGGTGAAGGGACCACAATATTAACCAACGCTGTTGTGGAAAGCTGCTGCACCCTCGGAAAAGGAACGCTTGTAAACTTAGCTGTTACGATAACGCACAATAGTTTTATAGGGGATTTTTGCGAATTTTCTCCAGGTGTACATATTTCTGGGGGTTGTATTATCGGCAATAACTGTTCATTTGGAACAGGTGCTGTAGTTTTACCTAAAATTATAATAGGAAATAATGTTGTTGTGGGAGCGGGAGCCGTAGTAACAAGGGATGTACAAGACAATTCATTTATTGTAGGTGTGCCAGCTAAAGAAAAATTTAAAGATATTTAAAGATGTAAAATGCCACCAATGAAAGCATTTCATATCCATTAATTGCACAAAAATTTAATCAATAAATTAACTATGTTTTTATCAGTTGTAATGATAACTTACAATCATGAAGCTTTTGTACGTGAAGCTATTGAAAGTATATTAAAACAAGAAACCAAGTATAATATCGAGTTAATAATATCGAATGACAACTCAAAAGATAATACCGATACTGAAATAAAAGAGTGTATAAAAAATAATAAAACCAACATCGTTATCAGTTATTACAATCAAACAAAAAACTTGGGTATGATGCCTAATTTTTTGTTTGCATTACAAAAAGCCAAGGGGAAATATATTGCAATTTGTGAAGGAGATGATTTTTGGACTGACCCGTATAAGCTTCAGAAACAAACTGATTGGATGGAAAGAGATAAAACTATAACTTTTTGTTGCCATGGGTTTTATAAGCTCAATAAAAATGCAAAGATAATTGATGAAAAAGACAAAATAAAAGACGATTATAAAATATATAGTTTAGAAGATTATTTAATTTCCCCTTTTTCTCAAACAGCAAGCTTTGTCTTTAAAAATGAGGGTTTAATAAAAAATTTACCCGTTTGGTACAAAGATGTTTTAGCTGGGGATAATTTTTTGGTCCTACTCTGCGGGTTGAAAGGAAGAATCGGATATTTAAAAGAAAAAATGTCAGTATATCGTATACATGATAGTAGCATATCAAATAAAATAACACTGCTAAAAGTAAAAGAAAATTACTTGTATCACTTAAAATTATTTGATGGGTTTTCTAATTTCAAGTACACCAAAACTATTTATAGAGCAGGTAAATTATGGGAATTAAAAACTAAATTATTAGAGGATATTCCTCATTACAAAAAAAAAATATTTTTCTTTCGTAACATTACTTTCTTTTTGCATAATTTCAAGCAAGCAGGAGGGGCTAAACTTTTAGTTAGGTATTTAATTAACATTAATAATAAGTGATGAATAAAATGAGGCTTGCTGTATTCAATACACCTAAAAATGTTATTTTTGCAAAGGCTAAAATAAGCACGGTTTTGAAAAACCTCATAGTTTATAACT
>JAYSOC010000046.1:0-5866 GCA_043723285.1 Ferruginibacter sp.
ACTGACGCATCAACAATTGTGTCTCTATTTGCTGCAAAGTATCCAACACAACACCTACCATAATTAGTAATGATGTACCTCCAAAGAAAGTAGAAAAATTTTGTTGCATTTTAAATACCAATTGAAATAAACCTGGCAAAATACCTACAGCTGCTAATAAAATTGCACCTGGCAAAGTTATTCTATCCATTATTGTTCCAATATAATCTGCAGTTTCTTGACCTGGTTTTACACCTGGTATAAAACCATTGTTTCTTTTTAACTCATCCGCCATTTGCTTTGGGTTAAAAATAAGTGCGGTATATAAAAATGTAAATGCAATTACAGCAACTGTGTAAATAAGCATGTACCAAATATTAGTATGGTCATTCAAGAAAGCTTTATTACTTGCTTTACCCAAACCAACCACAAAACCTACAAAGAATAAAATAGCTTGTGCAAAAATGATTGGCATTACACCTGCAGCATTTACTTTCAAAGGAAGAAAATTACGAGCACCACCTAGTTGACTATTGCCCACCATTTGCTTAGCATAATTTACAGGAACTTTTCTTGTGCCTTGTACAAGCATAATCAATCCCATAATTACAGCAATCATGAAAACAATTTCTATAAGCATTAACAACAAACCACCTGCGCCCATTGTAATACGAGAGTTAAATTCTTCTCTAATTGCTTGCGGGAAACGTGCAAGAATACCAACCATGATGATGATAGAAGTACCATTACCCAACCCTTTATCAGTAATTTTTTCTCCAAGCCACATTACAAATAATGTACCTACAGTTAAAATTACAACTGTTGAAACCCGGAAGAAACTTGCATAAGCAGGTATCAAAGCATCACCTTGGCTTTTTAAAAATCCAATATATGCTGCTGCCTGAAACGCAGTAACACCAACAGTTAGGTAACGAGTCCATTGGTTAATTTTCTTTCTACCACTCTCTCCTTCTTTTTGTACTTTCGCCATTTGAGGAACCAAAATAGTAACCAATTGCATAAAAATTGATGCAGAAATGTATGGCATAATACCTAACGCAAAAATTGAAGCCTTCGAAAAAGCCCCTCCTACAAATGCATCTAGTAAACCAAGCATTCCGCCTTTAGAACTGTTGCCAAGAGCCGCTAATTTATTAGGATCAATACCTGGCAATACAATATATGAACCAAGGCGGTAAATGAATAATAATCCAAGAGTGAATATTATTTTGTTACGCAATTCTTCAATGCTCCAAATATTTTTAAGTGTCGTTATAAACTTCTTCACAGAATTAATTTCGTTTTTTAGTTAATTGTTCTAAAGGAAAAAAGACCCAACGTTTTACGTGGGTCGAACAAATATCGGTAAATTATTTAACTATTTCTACAGTACCTCCTGCAGCTTCAACAGCCGCTATGGCTTTTGCACTTGCAGCGCTAACTTTGAAATTGAATTTCCCTTTAATTTCGCCATTACCCAACAACTTTACGTTAGCAGTTTGGCTAATCAATCCGTTGATATATAAATTTGGTAAAGTAAATTCTGTAATACCATATTTTTCTGCGTAATGGTCAATTTTACCAATGTTAAGCGCTACATACTCTACACGATTGATGTTTTTGAAACCACGCTTTGGAACACGACGTTGAATGGGCATCTGACCACCTTCAAAACCAGGTTTGCTTTTGTAACCAGCACGGCTCTGACCACCTTTGTTACCTTTCGTAGATGTACCACCTTTACCACTTGCCTCACCACGACCAATTCTGATAGCTTTGTGAGTAGCGCCTTTTGCAGGTCTTAATGTATGTAAATTCATATTGCTTTTGTTTTTTACTTACGCCTCGAAAGCATTCGGGGCTCGCTTATTTATAAATGTGCTGATGTGCTAATATTGCTAATTGGCTAATTAAATCTCAAAGATGTAAAAGCATTAGCAAATTATCGCATTAGCTAATTGGCTAATTATTATGCTTCTTCCACTTTCACCAAATGACTTACTTTCGCAATCATTCCAACGATTTGTGGTGTAGCTTCTTTTTCTACTGTTTTGTGCATTTTTGTTAAACCCAATGCTTCCATTGTTCTTTTTTGGCGTTCCGATCTATCAATCACGCTTTTTACTTGGGTTACTTTTAATTTTTTCATCACTATTGTGTTTTATCTAAATACTCAGTACTAAATACTCAATACTATTTTTATTATCCGTTAAAAACTTTTTTCAAAGAAATATTACGAGTTCTTGAAACTGCAATTGGTTCACGCAAAGTTGCTAATGCTTTAAAAGTAGCTTTTACTACGTTTGTTGGGTTAGCAGAACCTAAATTCTTAGCAAGAATATCAGTGATACCCGCAGCTTCTAACACTGCACGCATACTACCTCCAGCAATTACACCCGTACCATGAGCAGCTGGTTTTATTAAAACTTTTGCAGCACCTTCTTTACTCAATTGTTCGTGCGGTATTGTACCATGCATAATTGGAACTTTTATCAAATTCTTTTTTGCATCTTCAATTCCTTTTGTGATAGCTTCTTGTACTTCTTTTGCTTTCCCAAGACCATGCCCTACAACACCTGCGCCGTTTCCTACAACTACCAAAGCTGAAAAACTAAATGCACGTCCGCCTTTGGTAGTTTTTACCACACGGTTTATAGATACAACCTTTTCTTTTAACTCAAGGTCGCCGGCTTTCATTTTATTTGCAATTACGTTTGCCATTATTTCGATTTACTATTTTTAAAAATTCAATTTGTGCATTAGAATTTCAATCCACCTTCTCTTGCGCCTTCAGCTACTGCTTTTACACGACCATGATAGATATAACCACCACGATCAAATACAACTTTTTCTATACCCAATTCTATTGCTTTTTTAGCGATAGATTCTCCTACCATTTTACTCTTATCTACTTTAGGAGCTTTTTGTGCTGTAATATCCTTTTGTCTAGATGATGCGCCTGCAATAGTTGTACCTGTTGCGTCGTCAATCAATTGTGCATAAATATCTGCATTACTTCTAAAAACAGTAAGGCGAGGTATAGATGATGTACCATTCACTTTCTTACGAATGCGATAGCGTATCTTTTGTCTAGCCTGTGATTTGTTGTTCATCTTATTTTATTTTACATTCCTCGATTCTGCCGAAGAAATTAATTAGTTAATTTGCTATTTAGCTAATTTGCTAATGAAGAACATCAAGAACTAACTCACATTAGCATATCAGCACATTAGCTTATTAGCACATTTTTTATTTACCAGCCGACTTACCAGCTTTTCTTCTCAATATTTCACCTACAAATTTAACACCCTTTCCTTTGTACGGCTCAGGCTTACGTAAGCTTCTTATCTTAGCACAAACTGCACCTAACAATTGCTTATCAGAACTTTCTAAAGTAATGATTGGATTCTTACCTTTTTCTTGTAACGTTGTTACTTTTAATTCTTTTGGAATTTCTAATAAAATATTATGAGAATAACCCAAAGATAAATCAAGAATATTTCCTGTGTTTGCAGCTTTGTAACCCACACCCACTAATTCCAATTGTTTTGTAAATCCTACTGTAACGCCTACTACCATGTTATTGATAAGTGAACGATATAAGCCATGCATTGCACGATGGCGAATTTGATCTGTAGGGCGTTTGAATTCAACAGTAGTACCTTGAATATCTACGATGATATCACGATCTATTGACTGTTTCAATTCTCCTTTTGGACCTTTCACGGTAACCTCATTGTCTTTGCTAAGGGTGATTGTAACGCCCGAAGTAATATCAACTGGTTTTTTTCCTATACGACTCATAATTGCTTATTTGTATGCTTTAAAAAACTTTTTTGAAAATGTGTTTCGAAAGTGTTCAGCCTGTATAGTTGGGCTTAATTATCATTCTATTTATTCAACCAAAACCATTTTCAAATGTTGGTTGAATTTATTTTAGTAAATGTTGCAAAGAACTTCCCCGCCTACATTTTGCACTTTAGCTTCTTTGTCTGTCATTACACCTTTAGATGTAGAAATAATAGCAACACCTAAACCGTTTTTCACACGCTTAAACTCATCTGGCTTTGCATATGTACGCAAACCTGGGCGGCTAATTCTTTCTAAACTTTGTATAGCTGGTAATTTAGTATTCGCATCATACTTCAATGCTATTTTAATTACACCTTGCTTTTTATCTTCTTCAAATTTGTACTTAAGGATATAACCTTTGTCATACAAAATTTCGGTGATACGCTTTTTCAAATTGCTAGCAGGTATCTCTACAATACGGTGATTAGCCATTTGTGCGTTTCTAATTCTTGTTAAAAAATCTGCTATCGGATCAGTAACCATTGTTCTATTTTGTTAAGTTATATTAATATTTTTTCAATGCGATATCCATCTTTATTGTTGGATGCTAGAAGTAAGTTGTAAAGTGCAAAAAGGTTTTTGTTAACTGCCAACTGCAAATTGCCAACTGTTTTACCAGCTTGCCTTTGTTACTCCTGGTATTTTACCATTTAGAGCCATATCTCTAAACATGATACGGTTTACACCAAAGTGGCGCATGTATCCACGAGGACGGCCTGTTAACTGGCAACGATTTCTCAAACGTACCGGTGAAGCATTTTTTGGAAGTAAATCTAAACCAGCATAATCACCAGCAGCTTTCAATGCAGCTCTTTTATCTGCATATTTTGCTACAATGCGCTCTCTTTTTCTCTGTCTAGCTTCAATTGATTTTTTTGCCATATTTTTTTGTTTTATCTCAGTACTAAATACTCAATACTAAAAATCTTTATTTATTTTTTCACATTTTTAAAAGGCATTCCCATTTCTTTAAGCAATTCAAATGCTTCTTCGTTGGTGTTTGCAGTTGTTACAAATGTTATATCTAATCCAGTAATTTTATTTACTTTATCAATATCAATTTCAGGAAAAATGATTTGCTCAGTAATACCTAAAGTATAGTTACCACGGCCATCAAATGCTTTATCATTAATACCTTTAAAATCTCTTACACGAGGTAAAGAAACAGAAACCAATCTATCTAAGAATTCATACATTTTTGTACCACGTAAAGTAACTCTTGCACCAATTGGCATGTTCTTACGAAGCTTAAAGTTTGAGATATCTTTTTTAGACATCGTAGCTACTGCTTTTTGACCAGTGATGTTACTCAACTCATCAATAGCAATATCAATTAACTTCTTATCGTTTACAGCTCCGTTTACACCGCGATTCAAACAAATCTTGGATAACTTTGGCGCTTGCATTACAGTTTTATAACTGAATTTTTTCATTAAAGCAGGTATAACGTCTTTCTTATACTTATCTGCTAATCTCTGGGTTGTTGCTGTTTTGCTCATTACTTGATTACCTCCCCTGATTTTTTAGTTACACGTACTAGTTTACCTTCTACTCTAGTGCGCTTAATTTTTGTTGCTGCTCCTGCTTTTGCATCCCACAACATTACGTTGCTTATTGCAATTGGTGCTTCTACTTTCAAAATACCACCCTTGGTATTTTGTGCAGTAGGCTTAGTGTGCTTGGTTACGATGTTTACACCTTCTACCAATACCCTATTTTTTTCTACGATTATTTCCAACACTTTACGAGGCTTCTTCAAGTCTTTATCGTCACCTGTAATTACTACTACAGTGTCTCCTTTTTTAATGTTGAACTTTGGTTTAAATCTTGTACTCATTTTATTATGTCGCTTTACAGCTTTTTTTCTTTTGTTAATGGGCTTCGCAGCTTTGGTCATCATCGTTGTGTCACTCACTTCAACCTTTATAGCTTTATTGAGCAATACTCACGTTTCTTTAAAGTACTTCCGGTGCCAAAGAAATAATCTTCATGTATCCTTTATCTCTCAACTCACGAGCTACTGGGCCAAAAATAC
>JAYSOC010000047.1:0-2367 GCA_043723285.1 Ferruginibacter sp.
CGACGCAATAATGAGCTTACTTTGCTCAATAAAACTTTCGGGCTTATGGGTTTAGTAAGGTAATCATCAGCGCCATTTTCCAAACTTTTTATTTCTGTATTTTCATCATTTATGGCCGTAAGAAAAACGATGAGTGTGCCAGCAAACATAGACTGTGTGCGTAAAATATTACATACTTCCATGCCATTTTTGCCTGGCATCATCATATCTAAAATAATAAGCTCTGGCTTAAAGTTTTTTGCTTTTTCAAGTGCTTCATCACCATTTTTTGCAGTTAATACATCATAGCCTTCTCCTTTTAAGTTAAATGAAAGTATTTCCAGAATATCCGGCTCATCATCTGCTATCAATATTCTTTTTGCTGTGCTCATAATTATAAATGTTACACAAAAGTAAAGTATATAGCTATCGTTTAAAAAGTTAAATGAACGTTATAAGGTTATCAAATTGTTACCTAAAATGCAACAAAAGCGCTCGTAAAATAGTCTTACATATATATAACATTAAAATTTGTACCATATTTGCATTATAAATCTATTTCATGAAGCAACTATTCTTTGGTTTTGTATTATTATTTTTTGGTTTTGATGCACTTGCGTCGGATACCACCAATATACCTATTATTAGAATAAGCCGCCACGAAGAAATACGAGCTGAGCAAATATTGTGCGACAAAATGGATGGTAAAGTTGACGGCATGCTACGAGTAGGTGGAGATGAAAAAATAAATAATGAAGTAACTAAAGCATATTTGGTAAAACCAAACGAGTTTAGGCAATGGATAGAAACCAATGATAAAGATTTGCCTACCAACAATGATAAAATTCGCAACCTTCGTTATGTATCAAAAGTATTGGCAAATTTTAGAATAGCATATAGAGCTGGTCAAATTCAAAAAACTCTACTGCCAGCATTACTTGATAATTTTGAAAAAATAATGAAAGCAAAAGCTGCTGGGCAATCGGCCCTACCTTTTTTTGAGGAGACTTCTTATACAGTAGCAAAAATAAATGCACAAGTTTTTAGTGAAGATGCGGAAGCCAATGCTGCAGCTACTATAGTTTATTTAAAATTTTCTAAACTATATCCAAATAAAATATTGCAAACTATAGCACCGTTTGCCAAAGAAACTTTTGCAGATAGCCTAATTGTGGTGGCATGTAAAACAAATCCTGAAATGCTTTATAGCTTTGCAGGATCTCCAAATTCGGAAGTAGGAAAACTTATTTATCGTAACGAAAATAAAATGGTAAAGCAAATAGCTATACTTAGCCAAAAACAAAATGCGTTGTTGTATTTTCCTTTTTTGGATGATATTATTTCTGAAAGACAAAGTATAGCAGATATAAAAAAATATGTAGGTGATGGAGATATTGGCTACGATAGTTTAGGATATTATAAACTATTGGTGCGCACGGCTACAGCATATTCTAGACGTATGGCGGCACCGCTAAAAGATACGCCAGTAGCGTATTACGGCTCTAATGGTTTATTGAAAACTTTGTACAGAAAAGCGTTCGAACATTTTGTAAAACATATAAATGAATTGCACGACCAAAGTAATTTGGCTATAAGAATGAAAGCCATACAACCACTTACAGCCTCAGAGTTGTATTATATGATGGTGATGTGCGAAAGCGATATTTATACAAGTAGTTACAAACACAGTTTTAATAGAATGATGCAACTGATGGGCGCAAAGCCACGGGGCGATTCACTTTTGCTACAAGTAAATTTCGATCATTTTAGAAAGTTTATAAAAATGGCGGCTAATTATAATAAGCTAGATACTTTTTTAAAAACAATGCCCAATGGCAATTCAGAATTATTGATGAAAGCATTTGTAGCTAATTTAGATCAAAATAATTTGGAAGATGCAGTAGATGTTGCGGATTCATATAGCAGTATTACCAATAAAAAATTACAGCAAAGTATGCTGCAAAATGTAGTTATTAATGAAGCCACTGCCGTTGCAAATAATAATACAAATGGAAAAATAATTTACGGGTTATTAAAAACAATTTTCCTTTCTGCAGATGATTCTAATAAAGTAGATCTTACAAAAGAATTAGGTATTCCTCCAATTTTTGATGTAGCCAATAAATATATGCAAGATGATAAAGCTGGCATTGTAGAGCAAGTTTTTTTTTATGGCGACAAAGATGGCAAAACATTTTACGCTCCGTTTCGCAATTCATTTTCGCCTACAGAATGGAAAGTAACAGAGAAAAAAGAATGGATAGAAGCAATATCTTTAAAAGGAAATGTAAAGGTATTTGCAAACAAACCATTGGATAACGATGCAAACCTTGATGATACTGCACAAATACATTTAGGTATTTTCTTAAAAGAACAAGGGCTTACCCC
>JAYSOC010000048.1:0-2361 GCA_043723285.1 Ferruginibacter sp.
CTCGCCCGACCCGGACGACGCCTTCATGTTTTACGCGCTGGCCAAGGATTTGATTCCCACGCACGGCTTTCGGTTCGAACACATTCTTCAGGACATCCAGACGCTCAACGAACGCGCGACGCGCGGCGAACTCGACATCTCCGCGATCAGCATTCACGCCTATGCGCACGTCTGCGACCAATACGCCCTGCTGCCCAGCGGCGCGAGCATGGGTGAGTGAGGGTTTTTTGGCTTATCAAAATAGACAAGACACAAGGGGTATGTCACTTGTCCTAAATAATAATATCTTTTTTGAATTTGTGCCTTTTGATGATAATAATTTTGATGTGGATGGGAATATGGTTGACAACCCAGAGACGCTAATGATACATGAAATTGATGAAAATAAAGATTACGCCATTTTAATAAGTACCAATGCTGGCACTTGGCGTTATGCTATTGGCGATACTGTAAGGCTTGTAGATAAAGAGCGAAGCGAAATTATTATCACTGGACGCACAAAACATTATTTAAGTTTGGTGGGTGAACATTTAAGTGTAGATAATATGAATCGTGGTATTGAATTAACTGCCGAAGAAATGAATGTTATTGTTCCAGAGTTTACCGTTACAGGTGTGCCTCACGGAAATTTCTTTGCGCACCAATGGTATATTGCATCAAATAATAAAATTGATGAAAAAAAATTTGCAACAATTTTAGATGATAAAATTAAAAGCTTAAACGACGATTATATTGTAGAAAGAAAACACGCTTTAAAAGCGGTAACGGTAAATGTATTACCAGAAAAAACTTTTATGGATTTTATGAAACATAAAGGAAAGATGGGTGGGCAACATAAATTTCCTCGTGTACTTAAAGGAAAAATGCTGGAAGATTGGAAATTATTTCTGGCTAAAGAAAATGTTTTATCATAACCCAATCAAAAAAAATTAAATGACCGAGGCTATTATTTCAGGATTGGTGTTAGGGTTTGCATTGGTTTTTTCTGTGGGCCCAGTAATTTTTACTATTCTTAAACTTCGAATAAATTACGGAATAGTTAGCGCTTTCTTTTTTATAGCAGGCGTGTGGTTGAGTGATATTTTGTGGGTGGTACTGGCAAATTTATTTAGCTCTTTATTAGAAAGTCTTACTACCCATAAATTAGAAATTGGCACCCTTGGTGGTATATTTCTCGTTTCTCTTGGTGTTTATTATTTGTTCTTTAAAAAATTTCATAGCAAAGAAGAAATGGATAAGGGTGTAAAAATAGATACGTCCACTCACGCAAAACTTTTTATTACCGGTTTTCTTATAAACACATTAAACCCTGGGGTTATCGCCTTGTGGCTTGCGGCTGCTACAAAATCTATTAGTAGTACCCTTGAAGAAAAAGTGGTTACGTTTTCCATTTGTCTGTCTATGAATATAGCTGCAGATTTTTTTAAGATAAATCTTGCTGGGCGCTTAAGAAATAAATTAACCGATAAAAATATTGTTATCATCAATAAAATATCTGGGTTAATGTTTTTGGTATTCGGCATTGTTTTAATTTTTGGTGTGTGGTACTCCAAGTTACATTTAAAAAAATAATTTTTTCATATCTTATTAAATGAAGAAACAAAAAACCAATCGTTGGTGGCGCATCACAAAAAAAATTTTTATTTGGATGTTTGTTGCGCAACTAATATACATTGTCATTCTACGTTGGGTAAATCCACCCTTTACCGTTACACAAATAGTAAGTTTTGTAACTGGCCATGGGCTCAAAAGAGATTATGTATCATACGACGAAATTAGCGCCAATGCAAAACTTGCAGTAATGGCCGGCGAAGATCAACAGTTTCCCGACCATAATGGCTTTGATATTAAAGCCATAAAACTTGCTGTAAAATACAATAAAAAACATCCCAACAAAGTTCGTGGAGCAAGTACCATTAGCCAGCAAGTAGCCAAAAATGTTTTTTTATGGCAAGGCGGAGGTTTTTTTAGAAAGGGATTAGAAGTGTATTTTACTTTTATGATAGAAACACTTTGGAGTAAAGAAAGAATATTGCAAATGTATTTAAATGTAGCCGAAATGGGCGAAGGGGTTTTTGGTATTGAAGCAGCTGCACAACAATATTTTAATAAAAGCGCAGATAAACTTACTCGTAGCGAAGCTGCACAAATAGCGGCTGCATTACCCAATCCAATTCGTTTTACGGTAAAGCCTATTTGTAAATATGTGGCTACTCGCTCTCAAAATATTGTAGCGCAAATGAACAATTTGGAAAGAGATGAAGATATAAAAGCATTAATAAAATAATCGTAACTATTCCCCACTTTATTAAATTAGCCACGAATAAAATATCATTGAAAAGGTCTTTTTTATACGGTAAA
>JAYSOC010000049.1:0-15377 GCA_043723285.1 Ferruginibacter sp.
TTCAAGCGTCTGCCAGCCATTTGCTACCGTTAATGCAGCATCTGTTTCGCAAGATTTAGTTGGATCATTTTTATCTTCTACTTTTAGTTTTATAGAAATGCCTGCATGCGGGCTCCACACTCTTACATTCATTCTTCTTTCTGTAGCTGTAAAAGGTATTGCATTTGCAAACGATGTTTGTACAGTACCTGCAAGCGCCGTTACAGAAACACCAGCCCATAATTCAGCTGTATTTGTTTTAATTACTTTACCAACTTTATTTGTAGCAAGGGTTGGGTCTGTTACAATCGTTGCTTGCTCAGCACCACCAAACCCAACAAGGCCGTAGTTTACCGTTGGGTCATCAAATGTTACGGGGATATTCATTTGTGATAATGTTCCACCTCCGCCTCCTCCTGCAATCAATCTTACATCATCAAACAAAAAAGTAAAATTTGAAGTGCCATTACCCATTGTACCATTATCAAAAATAAATACCATTTTTTGATATTGATTTGTGGTACTGATGGTACTGTAATCAAAAGTTAAATCTTCCCATGCATTTGCAACGGTAGTTGTTGCTTCTTTTTCAAAATTAATATTTGCATCTGCCCCATTTTCTACTTTTACTAAAAGCTTTGCACCAATCCTTGGAGAAAATACTTTTACTTTAAAAGTTTTGTTTACGCTAAAATCAATTGGTGCCGCTAGAAGTATCCAACTTCCACCCCATACTTGTCCTGCGCTTTTTATCATTTTTGCTACATTGGCACTTGTATTTATTCCGTTTATTTGTGGGTTTGTAATTTTAGTTGTAGCGCCGCCATCAAAATCAGTGAACGTATAATTAATTGTTGCAGATTCAAAATCCATAGGTAATACTGGTGCTGTAGAAGTACCACCTCCGCCACCTGTTGCTGCACCAAATTTCACATCATCAAAATAATAAATTCTTTCGCCAGCTGTTGCGCCTGTTACACCAAAGTTGAAAAAGATAGAGGCTTTATTGAAGGTAAATGCAGGATTAAACGCTGCTGTTCCAGCTGATTGATTATTAAAATTAAACTCCAATGTTTGCCATGCATTAGCCACAGTCAA
The DNA here is from genome assembly GCA_043723285.1 of Ferruginibacter sp. Classification (GTDB taxonomy): domain Bacteria; phylum Bacteroidota; class Bacteroidia; order Chitinophagales; family Chitinophagaceae; genus Ferruginibacter. The sequence continues at coordinate 1,078 of JAYSOC010000049.1, forward strand.
GACTACGTCTGTTTCACAAGATTTAGTAGGGTCATTTTTATCTTCTACTTTCAATTTTATAGATATACCTGCATGTGGACTCCATACTCTTACATTCATTCTTCTTTCTGTAGCGGTAAATGGTATAGCGTTTGCAAAGCTTGTTTGAACTGTACCTGCTAATGCAGTTACAGAAACACCAGCCCATAATTCTGCCGTATTTGTTTTGATAACTTTCCCTACTTTGTTTGTAGCAAGCGTTGGGTCTGTTACAATCGTAGCTTGCTCTGCACCACCAAAGCCAACAAGGCCGTAGTTTACAGTTGGGTCATCGAATGTTACAGGTACATTCATTTGTGTTTGTGCAAATGTTACCAACGAACAAAGCAAAACTGAAAAGAAAAAGTATATTTTTTTCATGTTGAAATTTTTAGCATTGAAATTATTAAAAGCAGTTTTATTATTAATTGATAATAATTTTTAAAAGAATTATTCCTCTCGATAATTGAGATGTCAGCCTGAGCCTGTCGAAGGCGGGTTCGTTTATCGTAACGGGTTCGACAAGCTCACCCTGACACTCTTTCGAAAAGGAGCTTTTTATTTATATTCTACGGTATCATTTTATACACTTTCACATAATCCACTTCCATTGCTGTAGGGAAAGCCGTGTTATCCACACCTTGCACACCACCCCAATCTCCACCAACTGCCACGTTCAATAAAATATGAAATGGTTTATTAAATGGCCATGCCGTAAATCCAGTATTGTTATTTAAAAATTCGAAATAAGAAATACCATCTATGTACCCACGCACTGCGTAAGGTGTCCAATCTATTCTGTAAATATGAAAAGCATCTACAGCATCTGCAATAAATTTAGAAGTCGTTTTTTGTGTACCTCTTGTGTGGTTGTATGCAGATGTGTGTATGCTGCAATGAATATTATTTACATCATAACCTACGTGCTCCATAATATCTATTTCGCCAGACGATGGCCAGTTACCATAAGCATTATCGCTACTCAACATCCATATTGCAGGCCATGTACCTCTTCCTTTTGGTAATTTTGCTTTTATTTCAAAACGACCATACAACCAATCGCCTTTTCCTTTTGTTATCATACGAGATGAAGTATATTCTCTGCCCAATAAACTTTCTTTTTTAGCAGCAATAATTAAATTACCTCCGCTTAAGCTAGAGTTTACACCACTTGTATAATATTGCAATTCGTTATTTCCCCATCCACTGCCACCAGTTTCAAAAGTCCATTTAGTTGCATCAGGCGATGAGCCTGTATTAAAATCATCTTGCCATACTGGCGTTGTTTCAAACTGCCAATTTTTGTCTATTATTTGCTCCGCAGCTACAATTTCAGGTATCACTTTTTTGTCTGTACAAGAAAAAAAAGCTGTAGGTATTATTAAAAAAGCAAAAAGATATTTATTTATTTTTTTCATATTCATAATTTTAAAGTGCAATAAATTTAAATTGAAAAACAGTGCTTGATCCGTTACCTGCTCTTAATGTCATTTTGGTAGCGGTGATATCTATAATTCGATAAACATTTTCAGAAGGTACATCTGTTACACCAATAAAAGCTGCAGGTGGAGTACCAGGTAATTGTATAGTACCTAAACCAGCAACACCACCAGTAGTAGCGCCAAATGTATATGCTACATTATACGACCTATCACTACCGCAATTATAATTGGGTGCAATGTTGCCACCATTAAAAGTAGAACCATTGGCATTATAAATAATATTATTAGCTGCTGTAAAAGTAAACCTATCATCAGATTGGCAATTGCCATCTAATGGCCCACCACCAAAATACGTTGCAGGGTCAGCTTCTGTACCAACTGTAATTGAATTAGCCCCAGTTGTAGGATCTAACTTCCATGTTTTGCTCACTGCACCAGTCAATAAAGCTTTAATGCCTGCTACACCAAGTGCTTGTACTTTTTTTAATTTTATTTCTAATAAGTTTCCACCAGAACTAGCTCTAAGTGTCATTGTATTACTTGTGTAATTTTGAACAGTGTATAAATTATTGTCAACAATATCTGTTGTACCAATAAATGGTTTCCCAGTTCCTGTTGCCAATGCACTTAAAATTATTTTAGGTAATTGTCCAGGCTTTGCTACTACTTTATATGTAGGTGCATTTGGCTTTGGTGCTTGACAACTAAAGCCAGATTGAGCATCAAAAGTTTGCCCTACTGCATCATATTCAAAACCACCATCTGCTTTAAATTTATACAGGTCATCTGCTTGGCATGGTGCAGCAGCACCAACAAAAAAAACTTGTGTTGCATCAGCAGATAAAACTTTTATTGCATCTGCATCTGTGCTCCATGTCCATTTTGTAGAACTATTACAACCAGTAAGTGTATTATAAAAATCATTTTGACAAGCATCTATTACAAATATTCTTTTTGTAATTGTATTGTTTCCATTTGTACCAACCGATGTTAACCGTACTGCATAATCACCGCCTACATTGTATTTATGTATCGGATTTTTTTCTGCAGATAGCGGCGTATTATCGCCAAAATCCCATTGGTATTGTGTAGCCTCTTCACTCACATTAGTAAAAGCAACGTCATACGAAAATGGTAATGTGTCTTGCAATGGTTTTATAGCAAAAGTAAAATCTGCTTTAGATGCAGAGCCGTTTAACCCTACAATATCTTTTTTACATTGCACGAGTAAAGTGCTTACAGAAATAAGTAAAAGAGGGAATAATTTTATATTTTTTTTCATGTAGTTTTTTTAATTTTTTAATATCCTGGATTTTGAGTGAGGTTTGCATTTTTATCTCTCTCGCCTTGTGGTATTGGCATGTATCTATGCTTTGCAGCAATGTTTGTTTTACCTGCGGCTGTCATTACATTTACAAAATAATTTGCATCAGGATGGCGCAATAAATCGTACCAACGGTGCATTTCAAAACCAAGTTCCAATCTTCTTTCTTTATACATAGCATCTAACCATGCAGCATCCGATAAACCAATTGGCATTGGAGCTAGCCCTGCTCTTGCTCTTACTAAATCGGCAGAAGGCTTACCAACTGAAGGCCCTGCAGCTTCTGCATGTATTAATAAAACTTCTGCATAACGCATGATAGGCACATTCAATGAACTTCTCCATTGCCCTGCATCACCCAATGGATCATCTACAGAAATAAAATATTTTTTTGTATTTAAACCATAAGGAGAACCTACTAGTGATGTTGGTTGTACATAAGTATTGTAAGTATCTCCTGGTATCCAAATAGTTCTGTTTCTTCTTTTATCAATAATGGTATTATAACCTGCACCAGTTTTTTCATACTGGTCTACAAAATTTCTTGTAGGCACTGTAAAGCCGTATCCACCCTCTGGAACGATGAATTGAAAACGTGGACCATAAAAAGTATTAATACCAGTGCCAGCACCATAAATAGAAAATGTACCTCCACCGCTTCTGTACTGCACTTCAAAAAGTGATTCTTTTCCATTCTCATTTATCAGTTTAAAATTATCTGCATAGTCATTCCACAAACCGTAACCATACAAAGCAGCATTGTCAATTACTTCTTTTGCCTTTGAAGCAGCATTTACTTTATCGCCCAATGTTAAATACACACTTGCCAACAATCCTTTTGCAGCACCAGCTGTTGCTCGGCCTTTATCATTTCCTATTGTTGTATTAGGTAAAAGTGTTTCAGCACTTTTTAAATCTGCAATAATTTGCGCATACACTTGCGCTTTTGGCGAGCGTGCTATTACGGAAGATTCCTCAGCTGTAATAACATTTGTATATAAAGGCACATCACCAAATAAACGTACCAAATGAAAATAATATAAGGCTCTTAAAAATTTTGCTTCGCCTAAACTTCTGTTTCTTATAGCAGGATTCATTACTGCAACAAGCGGTGTTTTTTCTAAAACTAAGTTTGATCTTAAAATTCCAAAATAACATTGTGCCCACATTATTTGAAGAATTGGATTAAATGAAGTCATACTAAAATTATCTAACTCTGCGGTTTCTGCACCATCGCCGCCACCGCCACCGCCAAGGTCTGCATCATCGCTCATTATATCGCCTAGGTGCCAAGCGGCGCCACTATAGATTGCTGTAAGAGGAGTATAATTTGCATTTACTCCGCTTATAACATCCGCCTCTGTTTTAAAATAATTATCAACAGTTAATAAAGGTATTGTGGGTTCTATTGTAAGTAAACTTTTTTTACATTGTGTAAAAAGAATAGATACAAAAAATAAAATACCCAATTGCTTAAAAAATATTTTTTTCATCTTCATAATTTTTTTGTTTAAAAATCAACAGTTACACCTGCAATAAAAGTTCTTGCTTGTGGATAAAATCCGATATCAACACCACCACCTACTTCAGGGTCTAAACCAGAGTAATTTGTAATTGTTGCAAGGTTTTGAGAACTCACATAAAACTGTGCTTTTTTTAAGTTTACAAAAGATGACCATTTTGCAGGAAGGTTATAAGCAATACGTAAATTTTTAATTCTTATGTATGATGCATCTTCCACAAATCTATCAGATACACGACTGTTTTTATTTGGGTCTTCCAATGTTACTCTTGGCATTGTATTGCTAGTGCCTGGACCAACCCATCTTTCTAAAACTTTGTTGGAATAGTTGCCATTACTAACTCCACCTTCTGTGTACCAACGGGTAAAATTTAATACTTTATTACCTTGTGAACCTTGAAGGAAAATTGTTATTTCGAAATTTTTATAATTAATATAATTTGTTAACCCATAAGTAAATGTTGGATAAGAATTACCAATATTTGTTCTATCCTCATCATTAATAATTCCATCGCCATTTAAATCTTTAAATTTAATATCGCCAGGAGCAGTGCTAGTTGTGGGATTAGAGCCAGCAGTTTGAACTGCATGGTCTGCTATTTCTTTATAATTTTGAAAAATACCTTCTGTTACAAAACCATAAAAGAAATTTATTGGGGCTCCTTGAACAGTTCTTAAACTTCCGCCGCCTATTCTAGCAAAACCGTTATCAAGCGGAGCGGATAAGCCTAAAGAAGTTACTTTATTTTTATAAGTAGCTATTACAGCATTTGCATTCCAGCTAAATGATTTCTTTGAAAAAATCTGACCATTTAAACTCAAATCCATTCCTCTATTTTGTAATGTACCAGAATTAAAAGGTACGGCTTCATAAGTGCCCGAAACTAAAGGCGGGGCTATAAATAATATCAAATCTTTTGAACGACGTTGATAAAAATCTATTGAAAAACTTAATTTATTTTTTAAAACACTTCCATCAAAGCCAATATCAAATTGCTCATTTTTCTCCCACTTAATCTCAGGGTTATAAGAACTACTAGGTGCTGCACCAGTTACAACTCCTCCAGAGCCCGAAGAGTTGCCAAATGTATATTGGAAAGATTGATTGATACTTTGAATATATTTGTAGTCAGGTATATCTGGGTTGCCTAAATAACCAAAGCTAGCCCTTACTTTTAATTCATCTAACCATTTTACATTTTGCAAAAATGGTTCTTGCGTTAAACGCCATGCAGCAGATACTGATGGAAAAATGGCAAATTTATTTTTAGGTGCAAAACCAGAAAATCCATCTTGTCTAATAGAGAATCCTAAAAAACCTCGATTGTCATAATCATAATTTAACCTTCCTATGTAGGATATAAATCTTTTCCTAATTCCATCTTCGGAATAATTATCAATTTGTGATGGATCTGTAATTGGTAATACTTGTCCATTTAAAACTGGTATAGGTTGTAAGAAAGTTCCACTTCTGCTTGCAGATAATACTGAATATCTATTTTCTTGAAAAGTGTAACCTGCAACAGCATTTATTTTATGTTTTTTAAGTAGTGTTTTATCATAGGTTAAAGTATATTCAGCTAAATAATCTGGACTGAAATTTTTAGAAGCTGAATAAGAAGTTTTATCAAAAGGACGACCACCTGTTGAAGGTGTAATCGGTCTGAAATTATTAACCTCTTGGTAGATTAAATCAGTTCCAAAAAGTGCTTTAAATTTTAAACCTTTTATAAGTTCTACTTCTGCAAAAAGATTTCCTGTAGTACGATATTTTACATTTGTATTTTTAGGTACTTCTAATTCATACACAGGATTCGGCTCACTAAACCCATCTACATTTCCATTGCCTCCTGCATAAGTGCCATCGGCATTACGAGGTTTTACAGTAGGTGGTGCAGTAAGTGCCAGTAATACAATACTGTTAAAGGGAGTATATGTATCTATTCCATGTTCTGTAAATTTATTAATACCAATTGAATTGCCAATTTTGATTTTGTTACTCACTTTTATATCTCCATTAAAACGAAGATTGAAACGTTCGAAATCTGTATTGTAAATAATCCCATCTTGTTTAAAATAACCAGCAGAGAAAGAAAACTGCGCTTTGTCTGAACCACCTGTTGCTGTAAGGTTAACACTTTGCACTGCCGCTCGTCTAAATATTTCATTCAACCAATTTGTACCTTTGCCATATTGTTGTTCTATTGCATTAAAATCTGCTAACTTAGGCAATATTGTTTTTCCACTTGCAATGGCGGCTTCACTATTTATGATAGCGTATTCCCTTGCATTAAGCATTGTTGGCAATTGCCAAGCTTGTTGTATTCCTCTATACACATCTAATGACAAACTTGTTTTACCTGCCTTTCCTCTTTTTGTAGTTATCATTATAATACCGTTTGCACCTCTTACACCATAAATGGCGCAAGCTCCTGCATCTTTTAATACATCTATTCTTTCAATATCACCTGTTCCAAATGAGTTTAAAATATTGTCAGAACCTTGGTCAGGTAAAGGGTATCCATCAAGAACTATCAATGGACTGCTATTTCCATTAATAGAAGTAATGCCACGAATCCTTAATTTGGCACCACCAGTACCACCTGGTGCACCACTGCCTTGTACAATAGTTACACCAGATACTTTTCCTTGTAATGCTTGTGCTGCATCTGCTACCGGTGCAGTTCTAATATCTTTTTCAGAAATAGAAGAAATAGATGTAGATATTCCTTTTCTAGTTTTTGTGCCATATCCAATTACAACTACATCTTCTAAATACTTAGGTCCATCTTCCAAAACAATATCTACATTGTTAGATGAACCAATTTTATAGCTTTGTGCTTTTAAACCAACATAAGAAACAACCAGCGTAGCCCCTTTTTCTGCCACTATAGAAAAACTACCACTTGCATCAGTCAATGTATTAGTCTTTGTTCCTTTTACAGTTACAGTTGCACCTTCCAATTCTTTTCCTGTTTCTTTTGCTCGCACTTTTCCTGTAATATTTTGTGCGTTCACTAAAAAGCAACACACACTCAATAGCACTGCAAAGAATAATTTTTTAATAACCATATTTAATTTTTTATAAGAAACAATAAATCAATTCCAAGTAAAAAAATAAGAGAATTAATTTTTAAGCTAATTCTCTTATTTTGTTTGTTATTTAAACATACGTATTTTTTATAATTTTGTATTTCTACAATCTTAATTAATGATCACTTTTTCTACACTACTATTCGTTCCATTTTTTAATTCTAAATAATAAACACCAGTTGCTAATGCGGAAATATCAAAACTAATTACAGATGTAGAAGACAATTTATTAATCGTTTTAGAAATCACCGTTTGTCCAACTGTATTCATTAATTTGATGGTAGCATTTTCGGTTTCAATTACGCCTACATTTATTTTCAATATTTCTTTTGCAGGGTTAGGGTAAAAAGTAAAACTTGCTATATCTTCTTTATCAAATTTTACAGAAACAATAGAAGAATAAGTAAATCTTCCATCCACATCAATTTGCTTCAATCTATAAAAATTCACCCCAACTTTTGGTGCTTTATCAATCGTAGTATAATTGTTTTTTGAATTGCCTTGTGAAGGTACAAATTCTAATGATGTAAAGTTCCTTCCGTCATTACTTTTTTCTACTTCAAAACCTTTATTGCCTGTTTCGGTTAAAGTATTCCAATTTATATTGGTGATATTTTTATTCTTAGTAGCTGTAAAGTTTGTTAGTGTAACAGGTACAACACTACTGTTAAAGAAGTAGATATTATCTACATAAACAATAGCACCTCCAAATGGAACAGATTCAAATTTCATTTGACCGACTAGTGTTAAATCAACCACTGTTGTAGCATTTCTAAATGATGATGCTAATACAATATCATAACTATTCCATCCATTAAGTGTAGGAGTTAAAGTAACAAATTGCTCTGCAAATGGTGCAGGTGCTATATTGATTAAGAAGAACTTAAATGCCGTACAATTAGGTGTCCAAATATCTACATGCATTTTGCTATAACCAGATACATTTATTGGAGCCGCAAATTGTACTCCTTGGTAATTTAAATTATCATATTTACGAGTGGTATTTCCTCCTATAATAATATCAGTTGCAACTGTAGATTGTCCCCAATTTGGAAACCAATCTATACCTGCTAAATTTGAATAACCATCAGAAAATAAAGAGTAAACATTTGCACTTAAAGCTGAAGGGACTGGTGCAGCAACCATTGGCACTGCAAATGAAACTACCAAAGATGTAGTAATAGAACCTGTACCAAAACCACCCGCCGCAGCTTGTGTAGCTGTTATTGTAGATGTACCGCCACCTACAATTGTAATTACATTGCCAACTATTGTAGCTACACCTGTATTGCTACTCATGTATGTAAATGCACCTGTACTATTGCTTGTAGGTGCTGTTATTGTAATAGGAGCTGCACCCACAACTTGCGCAGGTATAGAAAAATTGGTAAGTGTTGGCGGATTAGGAGAGCGCCAAAAATATACATTATCGTAATACACGGTTGTTCCACCAAAAGGAACTGAAACATATTTAAATTGAATAATGTTCGCTAAATTAATACCAGAGTATTGCGATAAAGGAATATTAAAACTATTCCATCCAGTATTGTTAGGTGTAAGGGTAACTTTTTGTTCTACAGGTCCTGGATTTATTAAATACAATTCAAAAGCTGTGCAATTTGGCGTCCAAATATCTATATGTAAATTTTGCATGGCAGAAGCATCAATTGGTGCTGCAAATTGCGTTCCCTCATAATTACAATTATCCATTTTTTTAATTGTATTGGCGCCAATAGAAATTTCTGAAACAACTGTTGATTGCCCCCAATTTGGGAAAAAATCTGTGCCAGCAAGATCAGTATAGATGTTGCTATATACTGAAATTACATCTACACTTGCTGCAGTAGGATCAGCAGCAGCTACCATTGGCGGACCAAATGTTACAACTAAAGAAGTGGTTATAATACCTGCTCCAAAGCCCCCAGCAGCAGCTTGAGTTGCCGTTATTGTAGAAGTACCACCACCCACAATGGTAATTGTATTTCCTGCTATTGTAGCTACACTAGTATTGCTACTTGTGTATGTAAATGCACCAGTGCTATTACTTGTAGGTGCTGTAATTGTAAATGGCGCTACACCAGTAACCTGCGCAGGTATGTTAAAATTAGTAATCGTTGGAGGATTAGGAACTTTCCAAAAGTATACATTATCATAGTAAACAACTGTCCCACCAAACGGAGTTGAAACATATTTGAATTGAATAATATTAGCTAAATTAATTGCATTATATTGAGATAAAACAATATTAAAACTATTCCATCCAGTATTGTTAGGTGTAAGCGTAACTTTTTGTTCTACAGGACCTGGGTTAATTAAATACAAATCGAAAGCAGTACAATTTGGTGTCCAAATATCTATATGCAAATATTGCATAGTTGATGCATTAATAGGAGCTGCAAATTGTGTTCCTTCATAATTACAGTTGTCCATTTTTTTAATGCTATTTCCACTAATAGAAATTTCTGATACAAAAGTAGATTGCCCCCAATTTGGGAAAAAATCTGTGCCTGCAAGATCTGTATATGTGTTACTATACACTGAAATAACATCTGTGCTTGCTGCTGTAGGGTCAGGGGCATTAGTAGCTGGCGGAGGGTATAAAGATACAACCAGTTGTGCAGTTGCAGAACCAGCACCATAAGCACCTGCTGCAGCTTGGTTAGCTGTAATGGTAGAAGTACCAACACCTATAATTGTAACCACATTACCACTTATTGTAGCTACACCCGTATTAGAGCTAGTATAAGTAAATGCACCTGTGCTATTACTTGTAGGTGCTGTAAGTGTAAAATTTGGGTCTCCAATTACTTTTGCAGGAACAGTAAAACCAGTAATTGTTGGAGCATTTGCAGGTTTCCAAAAGTAAATATTATCTATATAAAGATTGCTTCCTGCAGGGGTAGCTACAAATTTAAATTGGAAAATATTATTTAATGCTATAGTATTATATTGAGAGAGCGCAATGTCAAAACTATTCCAGCCTGTATTGTTAGGCGTCAATGTAACTTTTTGCTCTATGGGACCGGGGTTAATTAAGTAAACATCAAATGCTGTACAATTAGCAGTCCAAATGTCCAAATGTAAATTCGTCATCGAAGACACATCTATTGGAGCAGCAAACTGTGTACCCTCATAGTTTGTGTTGCTATAAACCTTGATATTGTTACCAAAAATAGCAATATCAGATACTACTGTAGATTGTCCCCAATTTGGAAACCAATCTGTGCCAGCTATATTCGTATAGCTATCACTAAAAAGAGAAATTACATCAGCTGCGGGCTTTGTAGGCGAAGATGGTGGGAATGAAGGCTGTGCAAAAGCACTAAAACCAATAAATAGCATTAAAATTAGGGAGTAAATTTTTTTGTTCATCTGAGGTGAAATTTTTTTGTTTAAAAAGGGTAATTTATTCTGTTTTTGGAAATCTAAATATCAAATTCTTTTATGACACAATTGTGTAAATGGCTACATCTATACTACATCAACAAATTTTAAATGTATGATTATCAATCTTAAATAAATACATCATTACTACTACAAAGTTTTGTTTATATTTATATCTTGAAAAAGTGTACATTATATTTTTTATTTTTCCTTTTTGCTAAAATTGCAATTGGACAAAATACTATTGGTTTGCCACAAATATTAAATTTTGGTATAAACGACTTTCATGCAGGTGCACAAACTTGGGATATCAAGCAAGACAAAATTGGTAGAATGTATTTTGCCAACAATGAAGGGCTATTGACGTATGATGGTAAATATTGGAAACTCTACCCCCAGCCCAATAAAACCATATTGCGTTCCATTGAAATAGATGATAAAAATAGGATATACGCAGGTGGGCAAGATGAACTAGGTTTTTTTGCGGCAAATAAAAATGGCGTACTAGAATATACTTCTCTAAAAAGCTTAATTCCTTCTACTTATAAAACATTTACAGACGTATGGGATATAGAAATATTGAACGGAGCAGTATTTTTTAGAACTGCGGATAAAATTTTTGAGTACAAAAATGATGTTATTCAAATTTACCCAGCTACATCTGTTTGGCAGTTTATGAAAATGGCAGGCGGTAAACTTTTTGCTTTAGATAAACAGAATGGTCTATTTCAATTAGTAAATAATATTTGGCAGCCGCTGTTTAAAGAAAATCCATTTAAAAAAATTGAAATTACAGGCATAATAAGTTTAACAAACGACAGCTTTTTGATAAGCTCGTTGCAAAATGGGTTATTTATTTATGGCAATGCCATTCTAACAAAGAAAACAACAATTATAGATGGCATCTTAACAAAAGGTCAAATATATGCACTTGATAAAATAAATGAAAATGAATTTGTACTCGGCACTACCTCTAACGGTTGTATAATAATGAATAATGAGGCGGAAGTTGTTCAAAAAATTGGAATGCAAGAAGGAATAAAAAACAACAATGTGCTATCTGTTTTTTTAGATAAAGAAAAAAACATTTGGGCAGGGCTAGATAATGGAATAAGTTTTATAGCGTACAACGCAGCAATAAAATATATAAAGCCAAGCAGTAATAACGAAGTGTCAGGCTATACTGCAAGGGTTTTTAACAATGCGTTGTACATTGGTACATCAGATGGGGCTTATGTTTCACCACTATCACTTCCAAATAATGATTTTAGTTTTTCAAAAGGAAATTTTACACAGATACAAAATAGTGGGGGTCAAGTATGGCGGCTCGATGAAGTAAACCAACAATTATTAATGGGTCATCACAATGGTGCATACATTATTAAAAACAATACTGCTTCACAATTATCAGGTGATAATGGTATTTGGTTATTTCAACCTACTACTTCTATTCATCCTGCAAATAATATTTTAGCAGGGTCTTATGCTGGGCTTACTATGTATGAGTTTGCCAATAATAAATTTGCCGGCAATTATGCCCTCAAAGGTTTATTTGAATCACTTCGTTTTTTAACGGTAGATAACAATAATAACATTTGGGCATCACATCCATATAGAGGCATTTATAAAATAATTTTATCAGAAGATAATAAATCTTTTACTTCTGAATTGTTTACAGAAAAAAATGGCCTGCCTTCTACTTTTAGAAATTATGTTTTTAAAATAAAAAGTAGAATTATTTTTGCTACAGAAAAAGGGTTGTATGAATATGATGCAGTAGCGAAAAAATTTATTCCTTCTCCGTTGTTGTTCAAAATATTTGGTGCTATTGGCATACAATACCTTACTGAAGATACAGAAGGAAATATTTGGTTTTGTATAGATAAAAAAATAGGCGTTGCAAAATATGAAGATGCAGAAAAAAAATATGCAATTAATTATTTTCCTGAACTTACAGGGAAAATATTAGCAGGTTTTGAAAATGTATATGCCTATAATAAAGAAAATATTTTCGTGGCATCCAACAATGGCATTATTCATATTAACTATGAAAAATATAATACTCCAAAATCAAAATTAAATGTTTTATTAACCCAAGTAAATGCTTTTGGCAAGCAAGATAGTTTAATATTTGGTGGCTTTTTTCAGCAGAGCAATGGTAGTATGTATTTACAAAATAAAAATTCCATACAGCAGTTCTCTATTAATAATAATTCTTTTCATTTCGAATTTTGTGCACCCTCTTTTGCTACACAAAGCAATATTGAATATAGCTTTCAATTGAAAGGTTATGAAAAGAAATGGGATGCTTGGACAATAAAAACTGAAAAAGATTATACCAATTTACCAAGTGGAAAATATACTTTTAATGTAAAAGCAAAGAATAATACCGGCAACGAATCGGAAACAATAAGCTATAGTTTTGAAATAAAGCCTGCATGGTACTATACAATATGGGCTTATCTTTTATACGCTTTACTTTTTTTAATAGGGATTTTTTATTATAGTAAATGGCAAAAAAACAAATTTAAAAAACAAGAAATAAAATTTGAAGTAGAACAAAAGCAATTAAAATATATTCACCAATTAGAATTACAAAAAAACGAAAAAGAAATTATAGAATTACAAAATGAAAAACTCATAAATGAAGTAATTTATAAAAACAAAGAGTTAGCAGATGCAAGTATGCACTTGGTAGAACGTGGCGATGCATTGGTAAAAGTAAAGGATGAATTACAGCAGTTGTATAAAAAAACAGGAGGCAATCATGATGTAAAAAAAGCCATACAATTGGTAAGCGATATTGAAAAAAACAATTCTAATTGGGAACAATTTTCTACACACTTTGATGAAGTGAACAATGGATTTTTAAATAAACTAAAACTAAAATTCCCTAGCCTTACCAATACCGATTTAAAAGTATGCGCTTATTTACAATTAAAACTTTCTACAAAAGAAATAGCACAGCTCATGAATATTTCTGTAAGAGGAGTGGAGATAAGCAGGTACAGACTTAGGAAAAAATTACAATTATCAACTGAGCAATCTATCAATGATTTTTTAAATGAAATAATAAAAGAATAATATAATTTATTATGCTATCACTCTTTCCATAGCCATTCCTCTAGAGCCTTTTATTAGAATGGTGCTAGTTTCTATTTGCTGATTTTTATACCAAGTTGCCACTTCATCAGAGGTATTAAAATGTAAAATATTTTTGGGTAAGTTTATATAATCTTTTCCTGCCAATATTATTTTATTCCATTGGTATTGTTGTAATAAATTTACAACGGCTGTGTGCTCCGCAATACTATGTTCACCGAGTTCCATCATGGCGCCCAATATTATTATTTTATTTTGCCCTTTCATTTTTGCAAAGTTTTCTACAGCTGCTTTCATGCTGCTTGGGTTTGCATTGTAGGCATCTAATAAAATTGTATTAGTTCCTTTTTGCATTATTTGAGATCTGCTATTTGATGGTACGTAATTTTCAATGGCATGTTTAATTTTTTCATCG
>JAYSOC010000050.1:0-5836 GCA_043723285.1 Ferruginibacter sp.
TTAGAGAAAGAATCTAATAGGATTATACAAAATTGGGCTGAGGAAAAGATTACTTTAGAAAATGGACAATGGGGACCAATCATAAAATTTAATAAAAAGAAATTGAAAGTGATTGGTGGTGGTGCTAATGGAAAATATACGGCTGAAGAATTGGCAGCTCTAGATTTAGATACGATTAAGGGCATGATTCTTACGCAAGACCCTAAAGCGTTTGATAAGAAAGCAACGGCTAGGAAAAGTGCAGCTAAGAAAACAGCAGTGAAAAAAGCAGCTCCTAAAAAAGCAGCGGCTAAGAAAAAATGATAACAATACAATATACATTATCAAAAGATGATTATGTGAATTACTACACATATATGTATTGGGATGCAAAAGATAGAAAAAGAAAAAGACTTAGAAATATGATAAAACAAGCAGGGTTTTTCTGTTTGTTTTCTTCCGTATTATTTTTCTCCGGTCTCTATGGGAGAATAAATAAAATATCGATCTCAGTTTTTTTATTGTTTTTTGCTGGAGCATTTTTGCCAATGCTTACTGGGCGCAACCAAATGGTGAGGCAAGCCGAAGCTATTGCTGATGACCCAGATAATTTTTCCATTTTTAATGAAACTACACTCGCAACAAGCGATACAGAGATTCATTTAAAAAATATTATTGTAGATAGTAAATTAAAATGGGATGCTGTTATTAAAAAAACAGAAACGCCTAATTACTATTTTCTTTTTTTAAATGCTATGCAAGCCATCATCATTCCTAAAAGAGCATTTAAAAATATTGATGAACAACATGCTTTTGATAAAATACTTTCCCGAAATTTGTCGTTAGATGCTGAACTAAAAGACGCTTTACCTTAATGCAAGAAAATAAAGAAATAAAAGCCTTACTAAAACTGATAGAAGACCCAGATGAAGTGGTGTATGAAACCGTAAGCACAAAACTTATTTCTTTTGGTAAAGATATTATTCCAAATTTGGAACATTATTGGGAAAGTACTGCCAATACTGCGTTACAAGAAAGAATAGAAATACTTATTCATCAATTACATTTTGAAGATGTAAAGCATGATTTTATAAAATGGAATACAGAAAAACCAGATTTATTGGCAGGCGTAATGCTTGTTTCTAAATATGTTTATCCAGCTATGGATAGTATGATTATTTTTAAAGAAATAGAAAAGCTTCGTAGAAATATTTGGCTAGAAATGAATAGCTACCTAACGCCTATGGAGCAAATAAATGTATTGGGTAGTATTGTGTATAGTTATTACAAACAACAAGCTGTAGAAATTTCTTACGAAAATATTGATGGATTTCTTATAAACAAAACACTTGAAAACCATAAGGGCAATGCATTTGGCAATGGCACACTCCTATTAATTTTATGTGGGTTATTAGATGTGCCTGCATTTGCGATTAATATTCCCAATCAATTTATCTTAGGATATTTCGATCAGCATTACGATATTTTAAACCCCAAAGGGCACGCATCAGAAAAAATAAAATTTTATATTGATCCAGTAAATGGACAAATGTATTCGCATAAAGATGTAGAAAATTATTTTAAGAAAATATCTGTACCTCCTGTATCTGCGTTTTTTAGACCGTTTGATAATAAGTCTATCATCATTATGCTTTTATCGGAATTGGTAAAATGCCACGATAGCAACACACAACAATATAAAATAAATGAGCTACGAAGCATTATAGAAATATTAGTAAAATGATATACCATGTAACCACAAAAGAAAATTGGGATAAAGCAATAATAGCAGGCTTTTACGAAGCTCCTTCCCTCCGCACAGAAGGTTTTATACATAACAGTACAGCTGCACAAGTGCAAGGCGTTTTAGAGCGTTATTATGGAGGGCAAACCAATCTTGTGTTATTACATATTGAAGAAACAAAACTTATTGCAGAATTAAAATATGAATTGGCTCCATCCATAAATGAGGAGTTTCCGCATATTTTTGGCGTGATTAATTTAGACGCCATCGTAAAAACTGAAAGCATATGATAACTTGGGATGATTTTGAAAAAATAGATATTCGCATTGGCACCATTATAGAAGTAAGCGACTTTGAAAAAGCCAAAAAACCAGCATATAAATTAAAAATAGATTTTGGTGCAGAGGGTATTAAAAATTCATCTGCACAAATAACGGTTTTATATACCAAAGAAGAACTGCTGGGTAAACAAATTATTGCAGTCGTCAATTTTCCGCCAAAACAAATTGCCAATTTTATAAGCGAATGCCTTGTGCTAGGCGTGTATAATGAAGACAATAATGTGGTGCTATTGCAAGCGGAAAGGAATACGAAGAATGGAGCTAAGATTGGATGATTAATTAGATTATAGACAGAAGATTGTTAGACATAAGATTCACGTGAGGTATCTTTTGTCTAGTGTCTAAAATATAACATCTTATGTCTGCTACTTCATACTCTCACTACCAAAAGAAAACGGCAACAACTGAGTAGCACTATCAATAATCATTACTTTTCCTTCCATACCAGATAAGATAAGGCGCATGGGTTGCTTAGTACGCTCTTCATACTCTGCAAGACTTTGGCGGCACATACCACAAGGAGATATTGGGCTATCGCTTGCGCCAACACGAGAGAGATTATTGTAACTTATAGCCATTGTTTTTATAGGCTCATCGGTTTGTAACATGCTTGCACTAGCAAGTAATACACGCTCTGCACATATACCTACAGGATAAGAAGCATTTTCTTGATTAGTACCAAAAACTTTTTGCCCGTTATTAAACAAAGCAGCTGCCCCTACTAAAAAATTACTGTAAGGCGCATATGCTTTTTGTGTTGTTTTTCTTGCTTCTTCTAGCAATGCTGCATCTTCTTTATTTAGTTGGCTTATATCATCAAATACTTCAAACCCAAAACTGTGTTGTTGTTTCATTTTTTAAATTGATAGTTAGTTTTATTAATGTAAAGACGATAAAAATTAAGTTTACGCTTCTTTTCATTAAGATAAAAAATCCCCTCTGTTTTGTAAACAGAGAGGAATATTAAAATTGAAAGTAAGTAATTTTTATTAGATAGACTACTTTATACCATTAAATAATCTTTTCCAACGTGGGCCGCCTTCCCAGCTAAACCAAATAAGCGATGCTTTGCCCACAACATGGTCTTCGGGTACAAAGCCCCAATAGCGACTGTCTAGTGAATTGTGGCGATTATCTCCCATCATCCAATAATAATTCATTTTAAAAGTATATGAAGTAGCAGGTGCTCCATTTATAGTAATCTTCCCGTTTAAATTTTCTAATTTATTGCCTTCATATACTTCTATACAACGTTGATAGCGGATAAGATTATCGGGTGTAAGTTCTATGGTGCTTCCTTTTTGTGGGATAGTTATTGGGCCATAGTTATCAGCTGACCAACGATGCATTGTATCTGAACCATAGTATGGAAAAAGACCATTATCTGGTTTCATAATAAAAGGCTCGAGTGGCGAAAACCCTGCTGGCAGTTTTAGTGTTGCTTTTTCTTCATTAGTCACATTAACCAACCATTGATTTGGCTTATCAGTTCTTTGCACATCTCCTTGGTCTATTCTAACATTAATTCCCATAGCCTTCAGCGATTCATTGTCGATAAATGTATTTTCTGGAGCTGTTAATATATAAAAACGTTGCGATTGTGGAAACACTGGTTGTGAAACTCCATTTATCATTACATTACCATTTACAACTTCTACTTTATCGCCACCAATACCTACACAACGCTTAATAAAATTTTCTCTTTTATCTACAGGCCTTGTTATTATTTCATCGCTGTATTGTGCCAAAATTTTATCTCTACCTTCTTCACGCATGGCTTGGTAATATGTTTTTTGGCTACCAAATTCTTGTCGCCCTTCTACAATAGGATCATTTATCAATGTATCGTTTACAGGAAAATTAAACACCACTACATCGTTTCTTTTTACTGGAGTAGCAAACCATCTTGTGTATGGAATTTTGATAGCTTCCGAATAAGATTTTATTGGTACAAACGGCATGGTGTGGTGCACGAATGGCATGGCTATTGGCGTATTTGGAATACGAGGCCCATAACTAAATTTGCTTACAAACAAAAAGTCGTTTACCAACAACGTTTTTTCCATAGATGGTGTAGGAATGGTATATGCTTCAAATACAAATGTGCGTATGATGGTTGCGGCTACAACTGCAAAAGCAGCAGCATCTATCCATTCTCTTGCTGCAGATTTTTTATAATTGTCCACTACTTTTTTTCCTGCAAATCTTTCGCTGCTACAATAACCTAAATATGGAAAATATGCAAATGGTAAAAACACCGCAGCGGCATGATGCCCTACGCCAAATCTTCCAAAATGCTCTACAAATTTTATGCAAATCCAAACGGTAATAAATGCACCAACAACTGGAATAAACTGCACATAGAACCACCATTTTTTCAGTTCCATTTTTTCGACCATGCACCATGTGTTGTAAAATGGCACCAATGCTTTCCAAGAATCTATACCAGCTTTTTTAAACATACCATACATTCCAATATGCCAACCAAGTGTAGCCAAAATAAAAATAATCCATCCAATACTCATAATTAGGGTTTTAATATCTCCAAAAGTAATATTAGATATTTAGATATGAACAGATTTAACAAAAAAGAAAGAAACTGTGTTTCCCTTTTGCCACAAATGCCACGATAAATAGCACTAATCATTTTTTAAAATATTGAAATCTAAAATGTTCAATAATCAATGTTCAATGCTCAATTTTCAAGTTTTGAAGTATCTAAAATTATGTAACTGTCAAACATAATTCTCCACATCCTCACCCGTTATACTCTTCCCACTCATAATAATTAACCGTTCTACAACATTACGTAACTCACGAATATTACCGCCCCAATCATTCTTTTTCAAAATATCCATAGCAGCTTTTTCAAATTCTTTTGTGGGTTGCCCATACTCTGCAGCTATTAGTTTTGCAAAATAATCTGCTAATTTTGGTATATCTTCTTTTCTTTCTTTAAGCGATGGTACATGAATAATAATTACGCCGAGGCGATGATACAAATCCAACCTAAAGTTTTTTTCTTCTACTTCTTTTAATAAATCTTTGTTGGTGGCGGCTACAACCCTTACATCTACACTTATATCTTTATCTGCTCCTACCCTTGTTATTTTTCCTTCTTGCAATGCACGCAGCACTTTTGCTTGTGCGCTTAGGCTCATATCGCCAATTTCATCTAAAAATAATGTGCCGCCATTGGCTTGTTCAAACTTACCTATGCGTTGTTTTATAGCCGATGTAAACGATCCTTTTTCGTGGCCAAACAATTCGCTTTCTATTAACTCGCTTGGTATGGCTGCGCAATTTACTTCTACCAATGGGCCAGTATTCCTGTTGCTTTTTTCGTGTATCCAACGTGCTACTAATTCTTTGCCCACACCGTTTTCGCCGGTGATGAGTACACGAGCATCGGTAGGTGCTACTTTTTCTATGGTATTTTTTATTTTGTTTATAGCAGGGCTTTCGCCAACCATATCTATGGTCTTGTTTACTTTGCGTTTTAGCACTTTTGTTTCGGCACTAAGTTTGGTACGGTCTGTTGCATTGCGCAATGTTATGAGCAATCTATTTAAATCGGGCGGCTTGCTTATATAATCGAAAGCGCCTTTTTTTACAGCATCTACAGCGGTATCAATATTGCCATGCCCACTAATCATAATTACTGGTACATCATGATTTATTTCTCTTGCTTTTTCTAAAAACTCTATACCATCTAGCTTTGGCATTTTAATATCGCAGAGTACAACATCGTAATTTTTTTCGGAAAATTTTT
>JAYSOC010000051.1:0-5832 GCA_043723285.1 Ferruginibacter sp.
TTTGCGTAGAAATGTTAAATAAATCCTAGCCCTTATTGGCCAATTGCCCACAAGCCGCATCAATATCTTTTCCTCTACTTCTACGCACCCTTACATTTATTTTATGTTTAATAAGATAATCGGTAAATGCATTTGTTCTTTCTTCATCGGGTTTCATAAAACTTACACCAGCTATAGGATTGTACTCAATCACATTTATTAAATGCGTTGGTACTTGTTTATAAATTTTTACCAAATTTTCTGCATCTTGCAAAGAGTCGTTTATGTTATTAAACAAAATATACTCTAGCGTAATTTCATTCTTCGTTTTTTGATGAAAATATTGAAGTGATTCTATTAATATTTTCAAATTATTGCTTTCGTTTATGGGCATTATCTCTGTTCGTTGCCCATCGGTAGGTGCATGTAACGAAACTGCTAAATTAAAACGTACGCCATCATCGCCCAATTGTCGTATCATTTTAGAAACGCCAGCGGTAGAAACAGTAATACGATTCGGACTCATATTCATACAATCTGATGCGGTAATTTTATCAATAGATTTTAATACGTTTTTGTAATTGAGCAATGGCTCGCCCATACCCATGTAAACAATGTTGCTTAAATTTTTCTGATATTTTTCTTGGCACTGTTCGTTCAACAATGCTACTTGATCGTAAATTTCATCAAAACTTAAATTGCGTTTTCTATCCATTTTGCCTGTAGCACAAAATGCGCAAGTAAGGCTGCAACCCACTTGCGATGATACACATGCCGTAAATCTTTTTTCTGTAGGAATTAATACCCCTTCTATTAAATGTCCATCCCAAGTTTTGAAACGAGATTTTAAAGTACCATCGGTGCTGTGTTGTGTTGTTTCTACCGTTATGGCTGGCAACGTAAATTCTTCGTGCAATTTTGCACGTAAATCCAGTGACAAATTGCTCATTTCATCAAAACTGCGAGCATTTTTTTTCCAAAGCCACTCATAGGCTTGCATGGCACGAAAACGCTTATCGCCAATGGTTTCAAAATATTCTTTAAGTCCGTTGAGGTCAAAATCACGGATGTTTTTCTTGTCTGACATAGATGCAAAGATACGACCTCAATGCTTTCCCTTCCTCAACCCCTGCTCTTCTCCACTTCGTGGAGAAGGGGGAGGCTAGTAGATTAAGTATGAGATTGACAAATGTCATTTTAAATTAACTTCATCTTATTCTTATCTATTTTTGGGTAAAAAATGAATAATGCATTCCATTCTCCACTGAGTGGAGATGAGAGGCTAGTAGATAAGGTATGAGATGAGGAAATATTATTTTAGGTAACTTCGTTTTATTCTTCTTATCTACTTTTGGGTAAAAGTTGAATAATGGTATGCCGATGAAGTGAGTGACACAACAATGATGACCATAGCTTCTTGGCTTGTGCAACAAAAAAACAACAAACCAAAACGAAAATATTTTTATGGAAACGGTTTATATAATTGATGCAGTACGCACGCCGATTGGAAAATATGGTGGTGCATTGTCGTGTGTGCGACCAGATGATTTGCTGGCGCATGTAATACGTGCACTTGTGCTACGCAACCCAAATGCAGATGTAAATGCTATTGAAGATGTGATAGCCGGAGCAGCTAACCAGGCAGGAGAAGACAACCGAAATGTGGCTCGCATGGCGGCTTTGTTAGCAGGCTTGCCAATTACGGTTGCAGGCAATACGGTAAACAGACTTTGTGCAAGTGGCTTACAAGCTATAATGGATAGTGCTCGTACAATAGCCTGTGGCGATGCGGAATTGATGATAGCTTGTGGCGTAGAAAGCATGAGCCGTGCGCCTTTTGTAATGCCAAAAAGCACGAGTCCATTTGATAGAAACGCACAAATATTTGATACAACTATGGGCTGGCGTTTTGTAAATAATAAATTAAGCGAAATGCATCATCCATATAGCATGGGAGAAACTGCAGAGAATGTGGCCGAGCAATTTAATATTAGTAGAGAAATGCAAGATGCATTTGCAGCCAATAGCCAAGCAAAATATGCTGCTGCGGCAAAGGCAAATAAATTTGCAGAAGAAATTGTTGGGGTGAAAATAATGCAAGGAAAAGAAGAAATTGTTTTTTCTGTAGATGAGCATCCGAGGCTATCACCTATAGACAAACTAGCTGCATTAAAACCAGCATTTACAACAAATGGCACCGTAACTGCTGGTAATAGCAGTGGCATAAATGATGGTGCTGCGGCTATGTTATTGGCAAGCGAAGCAGCTGTAAAAAAATATAATTTACAACCTATTGCAAAAATAATAAGCATGGCTGTGGCTGGTGTGGATCCTGCTGTAATGGGCATTGGACCTGTACCTGCTACACAAAAAGCATTGCAGCGTGCCGGTTTAAAAATAGAAGATATTGATTTGATAGAACTCAACGAGGCCTTTTCATCGCAGAGTATTGCCTGTATAAATGAATTAAAATTAGATGCAGAAAAAGTAAATGTAAATGGCGGAGCAATTGCGCTTGGGCATCCACTCGGGTGTAGTGGTGTACGCATAAGCACTACGCTGCTACACGAAATGAAAAAACGCAAAAGTAAATATGGCCTTGCTACAATGTGTGTGGGCGTGGGGCAAGGAGTTGCGATAATTTATGAAGGGTTGTAAAAATTTGCAGTACCAACTTCTTTTGAAGAAACGTTGTCTCGGCGGGGTTTTCACACTTGTACAGCTTGAAGTATAAAGAACTATCCCTGAAACCCCGACGCAGAAAAGAACCTTAAAATATTTGATACTGTATCGGCGGGGTTTTACACTCTTTTGTCTCGGCGGGGTTTTCACACTTATGCAGCTTGAAGTATAAAAGAACCATGCGAGAAACCCCGACGCATAAAAGAACCTCGAACTATTCGATACCCAACTTTAAAAACTGTGAGGTAATTTATACAGGTGATAAAAACTATTTTAGTAGCGATAAATTGGGTTTATAAAAATTAAAGCAAATGCATGTGTCGGGGTTTCGCAACAATCATTTTTTATAATTTTTAATGTCTGTGTGCGAAAACCCCGCCAGGACAGTTGTTTTATTTGAAGAATTTCACCAAATCCTCAAAAGCAATTTCTACCTGCTCGCCTTTTTTCAAATCTTTTACCATGCAAGTTTTACTTTCCATTTCTTTTGTACCAATGATGATGGCGTAAGGGATATTCTTTTTATCAGCATATTTAAATTGCTTATCTATTTTTACTTTTTCGGGATAAATTTCGCAAGCAATATTATTATCTCGTAAAATATTTGCAAGTTGTAACGAAGTATCCACTTCTGTTTCACCAAGGTTAAAGAAAATAGCTTTTATAGTATTGGTAATATTTTCTGGAAACAAATTCATTTCTTCCAGTACATCGTAAATTCTATCTACACCAAAACTAATACCCACACCAGGTATATTTGGTACGCCAAATAATCCAGTCAAATCATCGTATCTGCCACCGCCACCAATGCTGCCCATATTTATTTTTGCTGGAGCTTTGGCTTCAAAAATTATTCCTGTATAATAATTTAAACCACGAGCAAGTGTTAGATCAACAGACAAATTAATATTACCACTATTTGTCATTACATATTTTAATTCTTCGATTCCTGCTTTACCAGTTTCACTTTGTGCAAATAATATTTCTACGGCTGCAATTTTTTCTGCATTACTTCCATTAATGTTTAAATATTTTTCAATGGTTGCAATATTATTTTCATTTATCCCTCGCCCTCTCAATTCTTCTTTTACTTTTTCTATGCCTATTTTATCTAACTTATCTATGGCAATGGTAATGTCCATCATTTTTTCTACACCGCCACTTATTTCTGCTAATGCTGCTAATACTTTTCTGCTATTTATTTTTAACTCGTATTCTTTTAGCCCAAGTTGTATAAATGAGCGGTGGTAAATATTACAAAGCTCTACTTCGTTTATCAAACTGGTACTACCTACTACATCTGCATCGCATTGAGTAAACTCACGGTAGCGCCCACGTTGTGGCCTATCGGCACGCCATACGGGTTGCATTTGGTAGCGCCTGTAAGGCATGGTAAGCACATTTGCATTCATAGCTACATAGCGTGCAAAGGGAATGGTGAGGTCGTATTTTAATGCACGCTCTGTAAGTGCTGCGGTGTTTTTTCCTTCTAATAATTTTTCAAAACCATCTTTTGCTTTATCAATTTTTTTTGGATCATTCAATCCATTGTTCAATATTTTAAAAATAAGTTTATCGCCTTCTTCACCATATTTACCCATAAGGGTTTCTAGGTTTTCCATGGCAGGTGTTTCCAATGGCTCAAAGCCGTATAGTTCAAATACAGAGCGAATGGTATTTAAAATAAAATTTCTTTTATACACGGTAGCAGCTGCAAAATCTCGGGTGCCTTGTGGTAAGCTGGGTTTGGTCATTATAACTTTTTTTTGTTGCCACTAATGGCACGAATTTTCACGAATATTTTTTATTGAATTGTTTTTTATTCGTGTTGATTAGTGCTATTCGTGGCTATAATTTTTATTAGTTAATCTCAATCCGAGGTATAAGACACTTTGGTAGTGTCTTTTAATTCATAACAAATTTTAATAGGTGTTAGACACCTGAAAACTTCAAATGCTTTTCAATAATGGCATCACAAGTTTTATCAATCAAATCATACACTTTCACATATCCATCTTCGTTGCCATACCAAGGGTCGGGTACATCTTCGTTTTTACCTTCATGCAATTCATTCAAAAAATAATCTATTTTATTGGCATCAAATTTATTGCCCGCCATTTTTTTCACATCATCCATCACATCTTTTGCCATCACATATATTTTATCAAAATCCTCAAAATCTTTTGGCAAAAAATTTCTAGATATTTGTGTACTAATATCCACCCCATTTGCCATAGCTACTTTTTGGCTAAGCTTATGTGGTGCTTCACCCACATGAATGCCGTTTGTGCCAGCGCTATCCACCACCCAATTTAAATGATGCTGCTTTACTTTTTGCTGCAAGATACCTTCTGCCAATGGGCTTCTACAAATATTACCAAGGCATACCATCAAAATTTTCATGCGGCAAAGATAAATATCATAGCCCAACATCTACCCAATTCCTATTTCCTATCCTTATTTACATATTTTAACAAGTCGCTAGTCTAATATCTATCCTCTAACAGCACATATCTCAAAGGTAATTTCTATATTTGCGCCACATTTATATGAAAAAAATTCACCTTGTTATTATTATTGGCTTTGTGCTTATAGCTGACCAAGCTTTAAAAATATATGTAAAAACTACTTTTAACTTAAATACCCAGCATCCATTAGTAGGAAACTGGGCAAATTTATATTTTGTAGAAAACCCTGGCATGGCTTATGGTTTAAAGTTTGGTGGCAGTTGGGGGAAATTGGCATTAACTGTTTTTAGAATGATAGCGGTGGTTTTTGGCACTTGGTATTTGGGTAGTATTATCAAAAAAGAATATACAAAAGGTTTTATTATTTGTGCTTCACTTATATATGCAGGTGCACTAGGCAATTTGATAGACAGTTGTTTTTACGGAATGGTATTTGACAAAGGAATGGTTTTTAACAAAGAAATTGGCGATTACGTAAATTACAGTGGTTTGGCTACATTTGCAAAAGCGGGTTATTCATCGTTTTTGCATGGCAATGTGGTGGATATGTTATATTTCCCTATAATACACGGTACGTTTCCAAAATGGATGCCGGGTTGGGGAGGCGAGAGTTTTGAATTTTTTCGCCCTATCTTTAACATTGCAGATGCGGCAATAAGCACGGGCGTAATTTCCTTATTAGTATTTCAAAAAAGCTTTTTTA
>JAYSOC010000052.1:0-2347 GCA_043723285.1 Ferruginibacter sp.
CTCAATTGGTAGTCGGGCATCAGAAGGTTGCATTAGAATGCACAACGAGGATCTGCTAAAACTCGTAGAGAAAATTAGAAATAATTCTGTAGTGGTAATTACTCCGGGTATAGAAGATATAAAAGCAAATACAAAGAAACAAGATAATATTGAACCAAAATTACCATCACCGGTGAAAGATGCAGGTAAAAAAATAACACCTGTAAAGCAAGATACGAAGCCGTTACGTACTATTAAAAAACTATTGAAAGCTAAGAACAATAAATAAAATACTTTTTAAAAAATCACATGACATTAATTGCAGTCCTTCTTCCCTGGCTCTCTTTTCTATTACGAGGAAAAATTTTAGCAGGCATTCTCTGCCTTATCTTACAAATCACACTTATTGGTTGGATACCGGCTGTTATATGGGCAATCATATCGCTCAATAATGAGCGGTCTGATAAGCGGACAGACAGAATCGTAACTGCCATGAAACAGCAGAGATAATTGCAATAAAAGATTTGAATAATGGCAAAAAGACGAAAAAAAGTAACAATACCCAAAGCCTTGCTTCTTATATGCATCTTTACCGGCATTACAATGTTGGTACTGCGTATGCTCAACCGCAGACTGCAAATACCTGAGTTGGGTGAAATAAGCGGGTATGTGGGTACGGCCTTTGCTATATCGCTTATCATCATCATTGGCATTTGGGTTTGGCATATGGTAAATAAAAAATAATTTCACTTCAAAATACTTCCAAATTGTCAAAAAAATTTCTCTTGAAAAGTACAATTATGGTTGTTTAAATTAAGTAATGAATTTGCTAAAATATCTTTTCATAAATGTACTTGGCAAAAGAGAAAGTTTGCACTACATAAAAATTGTTACTTATAAAATGCCATTGTTTTTTTTTGTCTTTTGTCTTATTAGTTTCTTATCATGCAATACAAATAATAATAAAGCAAAAGAGCAAAATTCAAATAAGAATAATGGATTTGTTATTGGAATTATTGATGGCGACACTTATGATTTACTTTTGGAAGACAAAACAACGATTAGAATAAGAATGGATGGCATTGATGCACCGGAAAAAGGAATGCCTTTTTATAAAGTGTCGAAGAAATATTTAAGTGATTTATGTTTTAATAAAAATATTGTTTATTTACAAACAGATGTGGATGCACATAAAAGGGTTGTTGCTAAAACATATTTAGAAGATGGTAGAGAATGTGGGGAAGAGCTAATAAAAGCTGGTCTGGCTTGGCATTTTAAAAAATATTCAACTGAAAGAAAATTGTCTGATTTAGAAATAGATGCCCGTTATAAAAAATTGGGTATTTGGTCAGATCCTCGTCCTATTGCTCCTTGGGAAATCCGTAAATTACATAAACAAGGAATATCAACTAAAGACAGTTTTGATATAAAAAACTAAAAATGATTTTGTGCAACAAGAAGTTGTTGCAAAGCAATTAGATAAGTTTCAATGCTTATTCTCGCTGATGTTATGATGCATGTTCAATCTTATATCATCCTTTTATTTTCCTTTATTATATTAATGGTACAGCCTCTCTGGCGCAGATATGTGGCGAAAGACAAAATGCGTTAGCGTATCTGCGCCAGTAAAACTCTCTAAACAATTATACACCCACCACTTATATTACGACTATATTTTCCATCTTCCTCACCAGCTATTTATCCCCAAAAATCCCTCCATCCAAAAAAAACTTCTCTTATTACTTTGCTATTACAAATACAGCCCTTACCTTTGCACTCCAAATTAAAAAAACGGTAATTCTAAAGTTCTTTAAATATGTCACAGAGAATCAGAATCAAACTACAGTCTTACGATCATAACCTGGTTGATAAATCAGCTGAAAAGATTGTAAAAACTGTTCGCAGTACAGGTGCAGTAGTAACAGGACCAATTCCTTTACCTACGCACAAGAAAATTTTTACTGTATTGCGTGCCCCTCACGTTAATAAAAAGGCACGTGAGCAGTTTCAACTGTGTACACATAAACGTTTATTAGATATTTACACCAGCAGCAGCCGTACGGTAGATGCTTTAAGTAAGTTAGACTTACCAAGTGGTGTAGATGTTGAGATCAAAGCATAATGAACTTCTCCGCACTGTCATACTGAGCACAGTCGAAGTAACGGAGAAAGCATACGCTAAGTTCTTAAAAAAGAAAAAAATATTGAACATCTAACTCCTTTTAACTGATGTCAGGCTGAGTTTATCGAAGCCTGTCGAAGCCAAAAAGAGGAGCGCTGGATAAAAAAAAGATACAATGAAAAGTATTATTGGAAAGAAAATTGGCATGACCAGTATCTTCGACACCACAGGTAAACAAACTGCGGT
>JAYSOC010000053.1:0-5801 GCA_043723285.1 Ferruginibacter sp.
AAGAAGAGCTTGCTGTTATAATGCGTTTTTTACCAGCACAAATGAGTGAGGAAGAAATTAATGCCGCTATAAAACAAATTATTGCAGATACTGGTGCTAGCTCAGCAGCAGATTTAGGAAAAGTAATGGGTGCGGCAAGCAAACAACTGGCCGGCAAAGCAGATGGTAAAGCTATAAGCAGCATTGTAAAAAATCTCTTAGGATAAAATAAAAAATAATAACATGTTTATAGATGCTGTATTTTTTATACTAATGGCACTTGCTTGTTACAAAGGATACAGCAAGGGTTTTATTATTGCTATATTTTCTGTGCTAGGTTTTGTTGTAGGCTTGGCGGCTGCATTAAAATTATCTACAACAGTTGCGGTTACATTATCTGAACATACAGATTTTGGAAAATGGCTACCAGCACTTTCTTTTTTATTGGTATTTATTGCGGCCATTTTTTTGGTTAATCTGGCGGGCAAACTTATTCAAAAAACATTTGAAACCGTAATGCTTGGTTGGGCAAATAGACTGGCAGGCATTTTGCTTTATGCATTAATGTACAGCATTATTTTTAGTGTATTTGTTTTTTATGCTGTACAACTTCATTTTATTAAGCCCGAAAGTTTTAATGCATCTACAACATACCCTTTTTTACAACCCTTAGGGCCAAAAGTTATAGAAGGATTTGCTGTTGTTATACCTTGGTTTAAAAATATGTTTGCAGAGTTGGAGCAGTTTTTTGGAACGTTTGCTAAACAATAAAAGCATTGTGAAATGTTTTATGGATTATGATTTACTATATCAAAATAAAGAAAAGCAAATTTATATAAGAGAGAAAGCAACTTTTTTGAGCGAAACAACGTATTTTAGCAAATCACAGAACTATACTTTAGCAGAATGAGTTACGATATAAAAAAAGACGGAAAATTTTCATTCATAGAAGAAGGTAATGGTGAAACCTTAATGCTACTGCATGGTTTGTTTGGTGCACTTAGCAATTTCCAAGATTTAATAGAGCATTTTAGAAAAAATTATAAAGTAGTTGTGCCTATTTTGCCATTGTTAGAAATGGATTTGCTTCACACAAGTGTGGGTGGGTTAGAAAAATTTGTGAATAGATTTATTGAACATAGAAATTACAGTAGTATTCATTTACTTGGAAACTCCTTGGGTGGGCATGTAGGATTGGTGCATATTTTAAAGCATCCCGAAAAAATAAAATCGCTTATACTTACAGGCAGCTCTGGCTTATTTGAAAATGGCATGGGTGATAGTTATCCTAAACGTGGCGATAGAGAATATATACGAAATAAAACTGCTTTTACTTTTTATGACCCAGCTATGGCTACCGATGAATTGGTAGATGAGGTTTTGGAAATAACAAGTAATAGAATGAAGGTTGTTAAAATTATTTCATTAGCAAAAAGTGCTATTCGCAATAATCTTGGTGAAGAATTAAAAGCCATAAAACAACCTACCTGCCTTATTTGGGGTAATAACGATAACGTTACGCCGCCATTTGTAGCCGAAGAATTTCATAAACTTATTCCCAATAGTGAATTGCATTTTATAGATAAATGTGGTCATGCCCCAATGATGGAAGTGCCAGGCGAATTCAATGTTATTTTAGAAAATTTTTTGGTAAAAGTAAAATCTCCTGCAACGGTTTAACAATTTCTTTTGTCTTTAATACAATAAACCAATACTAATCATTGTTTACCTTGTATAAAATTTAAGCAAATGCTTACAAGAGACCTTATCAATAACAATATTCCAAGGCTGCAACTGCAAGATAGTGTGGGCAAGGCATTGCAATTGATAAACGATTTTCGCATTACTCATTTACCAGTAGTATCAGAAAATACATTTCTTGGATTAATAAGCGAAGATGATTTGCTTGATGTAGAAGATGAAAAACAGCCAATAGAAGTGCTCCAAAATAATTTTGTAAATGCTGCGGTACCAGACAATGTACATTTTTTAAATGCCGTAAGTAGCAGCATACAATTTGACACAACTGTAGTGCCAGTTGTAAATAATGAAAACGAATATGTTGGTGCTATAACAACTAATGATTTATTAAAAACATTAGGCAATTTTTCTGGAGCAGACGAAATAGGTGGGCTTATTGTTTTGGAAATGGAAAGAACTCAATTTGCCATTTCTGAAATTAGTAGAATTGTAGAAAGTAATGATTGTACTATTTTACATCTTAATACTACTGTAAATGATTTAACAGGCTTGCTCACAGTTACTCTTCATACAAACAAACGAGAAATAGCCTCGGTGATTTCTACTTTTGAAAGATATGAATATACAATTGTCTATTCTTTTGGCAATGAAAAATTTGAGAATGAAATTGGTAGCAATTATCAAAATTTAATGAACTATTTAGATATTTAATTTTCCTTCTTTACAACTTTTTACTATGGCAATGCGTAATTTGATATATTTACGTTTATAATTTTATGCAAGTATGTTTAAAAAGACCGTGCAACCTTTTTTATGTTGGGTTTTATTTTTTATTTTGCCTGCTTGCATGTATGCACAAGCTCCAGCAGATGCTTTGCAAAAAAATGAAACAAAATCTACTCTCATATCTTCCATAAAAATTACTGGCAATAAACATACAAAAAGCTACATCATCGAAAGAGAAATGCCTTTTAAAGTTGGAGATTATTTGCGCAGCGATTCTTTACAAGCCATTTTTAACCAAACTAGAATTCAAATTTACAATACAAATCTTTTTATAGAAGTAAAAATAGATTCTCTTGTGTTGGCAGATGCATCTTTGCAAGTAAATGTATTTTTAAAAGAACGATGGTATATTTTCCCAGCTCCACAATTTGCCTTGGTGGACAGAAGTTATAAAGAGTGGGTAAAAACATTTAATGCAGATTTAAACAGAGTAGTGTATGGTATAAATTTTACTCATTACAATTTTAGTGGGAGGAGAGATCAATTGAGCATTACTTTATTGAATGGTTATGCAAGAAATTTATCTTTTGGTTATAGCTCTCCTTATAGTAATAGCAAGTTAACAGAAGGGTTTGGCGTATCGGCAAGTTATACGCAAAACAAAGAAATAGGATTTAAAACAAGTACGAATAATAAACCTTTAGCATTTACAAAAGGCAAAGAATTGATATATACTAAAGATGGGTTTGTGAGAGATAATTATCAATTTGATATAGCATATTCTCGTAGAAAAAGTTTTTTTAAAAGAACATCAGTATCGTTGGGCTTAAATTATTTAATCGTAAATGATAGCATAACCAATGTAAAATATAATCCAAATTATTTTGGAAACGATAATACAAAACAATTTTATACAGATATTAATTTTATTGTGTCCTATATCAATACAGATAAAAATGCTTACCCATTGCAAGGGCTTGCTTACAACTATGGTATTTCAAAAAGAGGTTTTGGTTTTTCTGGTGGTATAAATAATACTTCTTTGTATGGCACATTTGCAAAATTTATTACTCACCCTCATCATTTTTATAGTAAAATAAAAACATCGGGTATTTTAAAAATACCTTTTAACCAAGCATACATAAACCAACGTGCTATTGGCTTTGGCAACTTAAAATTGCGTGGGTTGGAACTGTATATTATAGATGGCGTGGCAGCAGCTACTAGCAATTATACTTTTTCTAAAAAACTGGTTTCATTCCGTATTCCAATTCCTTTCAAAATAAAAGCATTGCCCTATATTCCTTTTACATTTTTTGCAAAAACGTATGTTGACATAGGCTACAGTTATATTCCACAACAATACATTACAAGGCTAAATAATAAATTTTTATATACTGGTGGTTTTGGTTTAGATATTGTTTCTTTATACGATCTTGTATTTAAAATAGAATATAGTTTTAATCAATTAGGCGAAAAGGGGTTATTTTTACAAGGTGGCGGTGGATTTTAATTTTACCTAAGTACATTTCAAAAATGAAAATAGCAATTTACAGCAGGGGAATAGAAAATAACCAATTGCAAGATATTGAAGGCTTGTTAGCAGAGTTGGAAAAATATGCTGTAGAGCCAGTTTTTTTTCAAGATTTTTTTAATCAATTTTATTCAGCAATTAAAATACCAGGGCATTATTCCACCTTTACATCTGGCGATGATTTAGACCCATCTATAGATTGTATGATAAGCCTTGGTGGCGATGGCACTTTGTTGGATACAGTAACTTTAGTAAAAGATTCGGGCATTCCTGTATTGGGCATAAACTACGGCAGGCTTGGTTTTTTGGCAAGTATTGGTAAAGAAGATTTGCATGCTGCATTAGAGGCTTTGGTAAATAGAAAATATGTATTGGATAAAAGAACATTGTTGCATTTAGATGCAAATGTTCCAATGTTTAACAATACGTCTTATGCCTTAAACGAATTTACGTTGCATAAAAAAGATTCATCGCCCATGATAAAAATTCACACTTATTTGAATGGTGAATTTTTAAATACTTATTGGGCAGATGGATTGATAGTGGCAACCCCAACTGGCTCTACAGGATATTCGTTGAGTTGTAATGGCCCAGTGGTTTTTCCTGAAAGTGCAAGCTTTGTTATTACACCAGTAGCGCCGCATAATTTAAACATTCGCCCCATTATTGTGCCAGATAATACAATAGTTTCTTTTGAAGTAGAAGGACGAACTGATGGTTTCCTATGCACACTCGATAGTAGAAAAGAAATTGTATCTAAAGAAATACAACTAGCTGTAAAGAAAGAATCGTTTGGTATAAATTTAATACGGCTAAATGAGAATAATTTTTTACAAACATTGAGAAACAAACTTTCGTGGGGCTTAGATAAGCGAAACTAACTATGGTACAAGAAAAAAGAAAAATAAGATTTGTATTTGTTATTTTTTGGCTACTGCTCGCATATACAATGGCAGCTTTAGTTTGGTGGTTTTATGAGCTATATATTCAAAACATAAATATCGGCGCTATCCAATTAAAAGAATTGGTGAATGGTGGTGCGCTGAATGAATTAAAGTATATAGAAATAATAAACGAAACAAAAAAAAATAAAATACAATACATATCAGAAGGGCTTACTTTTTTATTGTTAATTATTGCTGGTGCAATTTATATTTACAAAGGATTTATACGAGAGCTTAGGCTTACAAGAGATCAACGAAATTTCATGATGGCCATTACCCACGAATTGAAAACGCCTATTGCCGTTGCCAAATTAAATTTAGAAACTTTACAGAAACATAAATTAAACGAAGCCCAACAAAAACAGATACTAGGCAATACTTTGCAAGAAGCAAATAGAATGGATATGCTTTGTAATAATTTATTGGTATCCTCTCAAATAGAAGGCGGAAAATACAATATTACAAAAGAACTGCAGGACTTATCTGCAATGGTGAATAAATGTGTAGATGAGTATGTTGCTAGGTATCCATTAAGGATTTTTGTAAAAGACATAACTTTGGGGATACATGTTTTTGGAGATGCATTTTTGTTGCAAATTGCATTAAATAATTTAGTAGAAAATGCCATTAAATACTCGCCAAAAGAAAAACCAGTTGCTGTGCTATTGCAAAAAATAGAAAATCTGGCTATACTAAAAGTAATAGATGAAGGTGCAGGAGTAGCAGATGAGGATAAAAAGCTTGTTTTTGAAAAATTTTATAGAACAGGAAATGAGGCTACCAAAAGAGCAAAAGGCACCGGGTTGGGCTTGTTTTTAACTAGCCGAATTGCAAAAACCCATAAAGGAAATATAAAAATTGAGGATAACCCAAAAGGAGGTAGTATATTTATATTAAGTTTAAAAACAGCGATTTAA
>JAYSOC010000054.1:0-5794 GCA_043723285.1 Ferruginibacter sp.
TTATTGGTGCAGCAAATGGTAGTTGTATAAATGTAGTTTGGGATGGTAGTTATCCTGCTATTGTAAATTTAAATGGCAATTGTGGCGGAAGTTGTGGAAATGCTGCAAGCCTTACTGTTCCTGTGTTGTATCCAAGTATGGGTATTACGGGAAGTAAAGTTGTTTGCCCATCTTCTTCTACGGCTTATTCATTACCTGCAATGCCAGGAACATTTTATGGTTGGCATTTAAGTGGAGGTGGAAGCATTGCTGGCGCAGATAGTAATGTAAATCTTATTCATATTAATTGGGGAAGTGTGCCTGGTACTTATTACCTCACTTGTTACTATAATAATCCTACAACGGGTTGTAGCGGCATTGCAAAAGATACTATAAAAATTTTACCAAAATATAAAATGACTGGGCAAGTAAAATTTTGTGTAGGCGATAATTTTAATTTTACGGCTAATGGTGCAGGTACATGGACTATTTCTCCAACAAATGTTTTTACTGGTAATGGTACAAATAATATTTCTGGTACATGGAATGCGCCTGGTACTTATTTAATTTCTGCAATGCCTACTATCACTGCAAACTATTGCTCTTACCCAGCTACGTTTGAAGTAATTGTAAATGACACACCAAAATTAAATGTAATTGTAGGCCCAAAAATGGTTTGTAAAGGCAGCACACAAGTATATGCTATCACATCAAACATAAACGATGGCATATTTAATTGGACGGCCTCTGGCGGCACTATTGCTGCACAAATGGGAAACCATCACGATTCTATAGCAGTTACTTGGGGCAATACGTCACCATTTAATTTGAGTGTTACACAAATAGTAAATGGATGTTCATCATCTCCAAAACAAATAGTTGTTGATACTTTTCCTAAACCAATTATTACAGGAAACACCACTGCATGTGCCGATGAAAAAGTTATGTACACAGTTACAGGTACTATGCCTCCAGGAGGTTGGGTATGGAATATTGGCGGCGGTAGTGCAGGTTCTATTGTGTCACAATCTGGCAATACGGTGCAAATTTTATGGAATGGAAATGTGCTCTCCGGTAATCATACAGCTACAGTAGAAATTACAGTTTGCGGTGTTGTTACTTCTTATAATGTTACGGTAAATACACCTGCAAATATTGCAGTTACTAAATCTGGTAATCTTTGTAACCCCGGTTTAACCCTAACCGCTACAGGTTCTATGCCATGTTACCAATGGTATAGAAATGGTATTTTAATAAGTGGCGCTACATCATCAACTTATTTAGCGGTACTGCCCGGGTATTACGAAGTGCGTTGTGCAAACCAATGTAGTGGATACGGAAGTATTGTTGTGCCCGCAGAATTTATTGCAACTAAAGTAAGTATTACAGCAGATAATTATTTAAACTATTGCACTGGTGCTCCAATAAATTTAAATTTACAAACGGCATCATCACCATCTAGTGGCTGCAGTTATCAATGGTATAAAAATGGTGCTCCCATTTCTGGACAAACAGGAAATACTTTAAATGTTACAACATCTGGCGGTTACTACGTTGTACATATTTGTGGCAACTGTAAAGACACTTCTAATTTACTTGTAGTTGCAGAAGGGCCTTGCAATCCGAATTGTAAAGTAATATTTCCTGAATTTATTTTAGGAGATGATTTAGCTAAAAATGGACCATCAGATTTTTTTGAAAAAACAAAAAACGAAAATGTTTTTTCTACTGGTATCATTATTAATAATCCAACTGCACTTTGTAATAACCCATCTTTTTCTGCTAACTATACATTAGATCCACCAAAAACTTTTAATGCAGGCATAGATTGGAATTTTGGAGATGGCAATTATTATAATGTAACAGCTAATGGAGGCTTTACGCCGCCGCATCATTATAATGCAGTAGGCACTTACATTGTTACGGCACATTTTTCTGCCAACTGCCCTGTGCCGCCACCAGCGCATATTTGCGACTATTACGATACCATACATTATACAGTTCCAATAGCAGCCAATTTTAATTATTTTGTAAATTGCAATACGGTTACTCTTACAAATTTATCTACTGTGTTATCAGGCTGTAGCATTACTTCTTATTTATGGAGTTGCGCAAGTGGAGGAGCTTTTTCGAGCACTACAGCACCAAGTCCAACTTTTACTGCTACTACTACTGGTACTTATTTAATTAAATTAAAAGTTACATCATCTTGTAATGGCTGTACTGATGAAATTATTATTCCTGTTTTTATAAATGCATTTTCTGCAATATTTACAGCACCAACATCTGGTTGTGTAGATGAAAAAATAGATCTTACTGCGCCCACTGGCATGGCACATTATCTTTGGTATTTTGGAGATGGAAATACATCTACTACACAAACTACTTCGCACACCTATCAAACTACGGGCTCGTTCGTGGTTTCGTTAGTTGTTACAAATAATTTGGGATGTAAAGATTCTACAGCGCATACCATTATTATACACCCTGCAGTTACTGTTTCTGCAGGTGCAGATCAATTTATTTGTCCAAATGGTTTTGCTACATTAACTGCAACTGGTACAAATATTTCTACTTATCAATGGTACAATGCGGCGGGAATAATTTCTGGTGAAACATCTGCTACTTATACAACAGCTGGCTATGGTACTTATTATGTAATTGCTACCAGTGCATTTGGCTGTACAAAAAAATCAGACCCTGTGCATGTATTTTATAAATCGGCACCAATTGTAAAAATAAAAACCAATGGTACAAATATTGTTTGTATTAGTGGTGGCAATGGCAATATTTCTTTGCAAAATATTACCTGGGAGGCCAGCACAAATTATAGTTGGACTGGCAGCGGCCCTGGTTCAATTTCTTTTTCGCCAACTACTGGTAATTTTACTAATGTAACAATATCAAGTGCTGTTGGTACTTATCAGATAATATTATCTGCCACAAATACGATTACAAATTGCACAACAAAAGATACACTTTGCGTTTTTGCATATGGCTCGCCAACCGTTGCCATTACAGCACCTGCGGGTACTTTGTGCGAAGGAAATAAATATACATTCACTGCTTTAGCATCGCCTACACTTGGTAGCGGTTCATACATGTATCTATGGGGCAATGGCAAGCTGGGCAATACTTTGGTTACAAGTTTTGCAGGAATGGTAATGGTTACAGCCGCAGACCCTCATGGTTGTACAGCAATGGCTTTTGGTGGAATGATACAACCACGAGCCAATACAAGTTTATTTCCTGTGGGATGCGATACACTTTGCTTAACGGATACTGTACATTTTCCTTTGCCGCTAGGTGGTGGTTTATCTGCATCATCATATACAATACAATGGTATGATAGTGGTACACCAATTGGCACAAATTCTATTCATTTGCCTCTTGCACTTATTGGCCCAGGCGATCATCATTTTTATGCCATTGTAACATTCATGGGCGGTTGCGCAGATACAACTGGCACGTTCGATTTATTTGTAAAAGATTGCACATTGCAGGCTGCATGCGATAACTGCCCAGATATTTTTGACAATGCAAACTTTACTACAGGCGCTTTATCAGGCAATATTATGCAAGGTAGTTTTACATTTACAAGTACAAAACCTCTAAAAGAAGTTCGTATAAATGTGGCTGATTTAAAATACCATTGGAACGATCCTGCATGTAAAAATTGTAAAGCTGCAATACAAGATAGAGCTTGTATTTATCCAGCTAATGCATCGCAAACAGTAGGAAGTTTGGTGTGGGATAATTTTACAGGAGCTCCATTGCCTCCATCAGCATCTACAACAGATTGTCCAAAAGAATTAATTTTTAAACTCGGTGCTGTATTGCCTGCTGGCACATATACGATTCCTTTGCAAATATCTTTTGTAGTGCCTGCGTCAAAAAATTGCAAACTTATTATTGATAAATTTTGCATGCACCTTGCCATTACAGATGAAAATTGTAAAGTGTGCGAAAAAAATATTTGTAATAAAACGAATGGCACAACAAGTGATAGTTCTAGCTGTGGTTGTAGTGCTGGCAACAATTGGACAAACCTTTATATTACACCCGTGGGCGTTGGTATTCCAAAACCAAAAACATTTATTTTTTGCAACAGCAGTATTACAGGTTATAGTTTTAATACCCCTTATTTGCTAAGCGGTATGTACAATTGTAAACCGGGTTGTGTAGCTATAAAAAATGAAGTGGTTATTCGTAATCAAACAGGCGATATTATTTATACGCATATTGGTGCTACGTTGTACGAAAATATTATGTTCCCCATAAAAGGAATTTATACCGTTACGCTTACTGCTTATTGTGGCGATAAAAAATGCGAATGTAAATTTCAAATAGCAGTAGATAAAGGAACGATAGTTGTAGAACCACCAATAGGCGACAATCCTGTAACTATAAACCCACCAACAAATACTGGCACACCAACAAAACCACAATTAGAAAAGGTATTAGAAACTATTTTGCCACCTGATTTTAGCGGACAAGTTTTGGTTGCAAAAAAGGATAGTGTATTGTATGAAAAATATAAAGGCAATAATGTAAATAATCATACTGCTTTTGATTTAGCCTCTGTAGCAAAAACATTTACTGCTATGGCTATTTTAAAATTGGCAGAAGAAAAGAAAATAAATTTGAGTGATGATGTTACAAAATACTTAAACAATTTTCCTATATCTGGCATTACTATAAAAATGCTATTGAGCCATACAAGTGGGCTTGATGATTATGTAAAGTTTATGCAAACTGCCGATATTGATAAAAGCAATATGATGAGCAATGTAGATTTGTTGCAATACATTATTAAGAACAAAGACAAAGCGCAAGCAGGAAAACCAGGTGGCGCATTTAATTATAGCAATACAAATTTTGCTATGCTTGCTTTAATAATTGAAAAAGTAAGTGGGCAATTGTACGGGCAATATTTATCCGATAAATTCTTTAAGCCATTAAAAATGGAAGATACTTATGTTTTTAATTCGGCAAATGCAAAAACGGCCACAGCATCTTATTATAAAAATGGAAAAGCGTATGATTTAAAATTCTTAGATTTTATTTATGGCGATAAAAATATTTATACAACCGTAAAAGATATGATGAAGTGGGACAAAGCACTGCGTGATGGAAAAGTATTTTCAAAAGAAACAATGACTCTTGCATACACGCCTAGTAGCACTTTGATTGCAGACCAAAGCAATTATGGCCTTGGATGGAGAATATTGCTTGTACCAAATGGCAAAAAAATAATTTATCATAATGGTTGGTGGCATGGCAATCGCTCAGTATTTATTCGCTTGCTTGATGAAGATGCGGTAATAGTTATTTTGAGCAACAGTAGTTTTACCACTATAAGTAATTCTAGAAAATTGGCAGATTTATTTGGTGCGTATAAACAAACAGGAAAGAATATTGTGAATTTTTAAAAGGAGCTAAAAAAAGGATTTGTCTTGGTTATTTCTTAAAATATTTATCGTTAAACAACGGAGCAGAAATAGTTGAATAACCATTTGAAATAAGGTAAGTAATTAGCAATTTTGTTGTATAAAAAATGTGAATAATCATGGCAATATTTAAGTAAAAGATAGGGATTAGTAAAACAAAATTTATTAATCATCAACGCTTATACATTTATTAGTTACGCTTATACATTCACTGTTTTTTCAGCAAAAATTAAATATAATATTTACACTACCATTAAAAAACAACTTATGAAGCGAATTCTCTTTATCATATTTTCGATGACAGTAATTCAAACATATGCACAAAAGAAAAACCCTATTTCTATAAGAGGCACTGCCGGCATTAC
>JAYSOC010000055.1:0-5783 GCA_043723285.1 Ferruginibacter sp.
AAGCCTCACGTATGGCTACAACCTCTGCATGTGCAGTAGGATCATTTGTGCTAGTTACTCTGTTGTTTCCACGGGCTATTATTTCATCGCCTTTTACAATTACACAACCAAATGGGCCACCTTCATTGTTTAAAACGCCATTCATGGAAAGTTGTATGGCTTCTGCCATAAATTTTTCTTCTCTTGTCATGCTTAATTTTTTTTATGCTTTTTATTATTTTGTTTTTGCGCCTTGTTGTAACCAGCAGCGAATAATTTCTCTTTCCTCGGGCGTAATATTTGTTTTGTTATTCATGGGCATTGTTTTCGTAACAACTACTCTCTGCATAATCAATTCTTTTTTAGCTATAATTTCTTGTGGTGTATCATACTTTACACCATTGGGTGGGGCTGTATATACATCATCTGTAGGTTTAGATGAGTGACAACTTACACACCTCGTTTGAATAATATTATTTACTTCGCTAAAAGAAATTTCATTGCATTTTGTATTAACGGGTATTGGTGCAGTTATGTATGCTGCTGAAAGCAATACCAATACCGATGCTGGCAATATCCACACACTTAGTTTTCCTTGTTCTCTTACATTGAGCCAATGTTTTACTCCTGCAGCTCCAATGCTTATTACCATTAAAATTATCCATTGGTATTTATTACCAAACGTGCTTGGAAAATGGTTGCTCACCATTACAAATAAAACCGGTAATGTAAAATAGTTGTTGTGTATAGATCTAAACAAAGCATTTTTTCCTTTTTGAGGGTCGGGTAATTCTCCTTTTTTTGCAGCAGCTACCATTGCTTTTTGTGCAGGAATAATTACGAAAAAAACATTAGCCACCATTATGCTTCCTATCATTGCACCAAAATGTATAAATGCAGCACGGCCACTAAATACGTGTGCATACAAATATGCAAACGCAGCTAAGATAGTTATACCAATGCATGCAAATAAAATAGGTTTGCTACGAATGGAAGACTTGCAAAGTGTATCATACAAAACCCACGCAACTACAAATGAGCTTATGCTTATGCCTATAGCTTGTGCTGCCGATAATTTTAAAACGGTAGCATCTATAAGCATGGCCGAGGCATTAAAATAATATATTACAAACAATAAAACAAATCCCGAAAGCCATGTAAAGTATGCTTCGTATTTAAACCAATGTAAATTTTTTGGGATTTCTTTTGGCGCTACTTTGTATTTTTCTAAATAATAAAAACCGCCACCATGCACAGCCCATAAATTTCCAGCAAGTTCATCTCTCACATTTACGGTTCTATTTAAAGCATTTTCTAAAAACACAAAATAGAAGGATGCACCTATCCATGCAATGCCAAATGTAATATGCATTACTCGTATAATAATATTGAGCCATTCCATTAAATGCCCTTCATATACTGTACCTTTTACTAAAAAATAAATGCAACTGATAATGCCAACAATGCTTATTAATATGGCAGCATAAATGAAACTTTGCGTTCCATTGGTTTCTTCTGTTTGGTTTTCGTTAATGTTGTATGTAGAAATTTTGTGTACACTAAATGTCAATATTACAAGTGCCAAAAGAAAACCAATAAATAAAATTAATAGTAATGTTAACATTTATTAAACAGACATTTTAATTTTTGATTAAACAGTTTTGTAATTAAAAGTATTCACAAATTATTGAATTATTTTGATTAATTTTATTAATTAAACTTAATAAAAAAATAAGTATGATTGATGCTGCAATATCTAGCAATAGAATAATTGTTTCTGGCGATTGTAGAAAAGGTATTGTCTTAATTGGAAATGGAAAAATTGTAGATATTGTACATGAAATGCTTGACGGTGATTTTGAGATTACAGATGTAGGCGATAATGTATTGATGGCAGGACTTGTAGATACACATGTGCACATAAACGAGCCTGGTCGCACCGAATGGGAAGGTTTTGATACAGCCACCAAAGCCTCACTAGCAGGCGGTATTACCACATTGGTAGATATGCCATTGAATGCATCGCCAGTTACAACAACTGCAAATGCTTTTGATATAAAAATGCAAGCAGCAAAAAATCAGTTGCATACCAATTGTGGTTTTTGGGGTGGTGTAGTTCCTAATAATTTTTCTGATATAGAACCGCTTATACAAAAAGGCGTTTTAGGTTTTAAAGCTTTTCTTACGCATTCTGGTATTGATGAGTTTCCAAATGTAACAGAAGCTGATTTAAGAAAAGCTATGCCAATAATAGCAAAATATAATTTTCCCTTACTCGTACATTGCGAATTGGATACGCCAATTGTAGAGCAAGATGCGAATATTGATAACAAAGTATATGCAAACTATCTTGCTTCACGTCCAAAAAGTTGGGAAGATAATGCTATTGCCATGATGATTAAACTTTGCGAAGAATTTAATTGCAAAACGCATATTGTACATTTATCATCATCAACTTCTATTGCACAAATAGAAATGGCCAAACAAAAAGGATTACCAATAACAGTAGAAACCGGACAGCATTATTTATACTTTAATGCAGAAGATATTGAAGATGGAAAAACGGAATTTAAATGTGCTCCACCCATAAGAGAAAAAGAAAATAACGAACAATTATGGCAAGCACTTAAAAATGGCCTTATCGATTTTGTAGCAACAGATCATTCACCAGCACCGCCAAATTTAAAAGAAATACAATCAGGCAATTTTATGAAAGCATGGGGTGGCATATCTTCTATACAATATGCATTGCCAGTATTGTGGACGGGTGCTTTAAAACACAATTGTACCATAACAGACATGGCAAAATGGTTATGCGAAAAACCTTCACTGCTACCTAATTTGAAAAATAAAGGGAAACTAGAAAAAGGGTACGATGCAGATTTTGTAGTGTGGAATCCCGAAGAGAAATTTATTGTTACCGAAAATAACATGTATCATAAACATAAAATTACACCATACTTAAATGAAGAATTGTATGGCGTTGTAAAACAAACTTGGCTTGCTGGTAAAAAAGTATATAATGAAAATAATTTTTTACATTTGAACAATGGCGCATTGCTAATAAAAAACTAAAGAAGAAAATAAATAATGAGTGAACCAATATTTACAAAACTAACTAACCTTGCAGCAGAAAAATTGGGAGCTAAAGCGCTTTTTTGCACCGATGATTTTTTTGCAGAAAAAGAAAATTTATTAAAACCGGGTAGAGGAATTTTTATTGCAGATAAATATACCGACCGTGGTAAATGGATGGATGGGTGGGAATCTAGACGTAAAAGAACGGAAGGCCACGATTATTGTATAATAGAATTGGGTACTGCAGGTAAAATTGAGGGTGTAGATATTGATACGAATTTTTTTTTAGGTAATCATCCACCATTTGCATCTATTGAAGCTGCTACCATTACTGAAACAGAAAATATAGATTTAGATAAAATAGCATGGAAAGAAATATTGACTAAATCGCCACTGGCACCAGGCTCGCAAAATTTTTTCGACATAAGTGACAACAATATTTTTACACATTTGAAATTGCATATTTATCCCGATGGTGGCGTAGCTCGCCTAAAAGTATATGGCGAAGTGTATAAAGATTGGAGTACCGTAAATACGAGCGAAACCGTAAACCTTGCTGCAGCTACCAATGGCGCAAAATCTGTTTTATGTAACGATATGTTTTTTTCGCACATGGATAATTTATTGATGCCAGGGCGTGGCGTAAATATGGGCGATGGTTGGGAAACAAAAAGAAACAGAACGCCAAATAATAAAGATTGGGTAATTGTGCAGTTAGCACATTTGGGGATAATAGAAAAAATATTAATTGATACTTGTCATTTCAAAGGGAATTATCCAGATTCTTTTTTATTGGAAGGATGTAATATTTCCAAAGATGATGCAAATACATTTGATACAGAAAAAATAGTATGGCAACCAATAATGCCACAAACAAAATTGTCTGCCGATTTTGAACATTTTTTTGAATCTGAAATAACCAATAAAGGACCTTTTACGCATGTGAAATTAAATATTTTTCCAGATGGTGGCATAAGCAGAATGAGGCTTTGGGGAAAAATTAGAAATTGATGGTTGCATCCAAATGGTAAAATAATAAAATGACTTTACACGAATTAAATATATTGACGCCCGAGCAACGAAAAAATGAATTAACAAAATGTTGTGGCGCTGCTGCTTGGGTAAATAAAATGATGCATTGTTTTCCGATGGATGATTTAGTAGAATTATTGGAATGCGCTGAAGAAGAATGGTATCGTTGTAACGAAGCTGATTGGAAAGAAGCGTTTACACATCATCCCAAAATTGGAGATGTAGCATCGCTCACAAAAAAATTTGCAGCTACTGCACAATGGGCATCGGGCGAGCAAAGCAGTGTAAGTGTAGCTAATAAAGAAACGATAGAAGCATTGGCAAATGGTAACGATTTGTACGAAGCAAAATTTGGCTATATCTTTATTGTTTGCGCAACTGGAAAATCGGCAGCAGAAATGCTAAGCCTATTAGAGGATAGATTGAGCAACAATGCAGATGCTGAAATTAAAATAGCAGCCGACGAACAAAATAAAATAACCAAACTACGATTAGAAAAATTATTAAACGAATGAGCCAACTTACCACACATATATTAGATACTACAAAAGGCAAACCTGCACAAGGCGTATCTATAAAATTATA
The DNA here is from genome assembly GCA_043723285.1 of Ferruginibacter sp. Classification (GTDB taxonomy): domain Bacteria; phylum Bacteroidota; class Bacteroidia; order Chitinophagales; family Chitinophagaceae; genus Ferruginibacter. The sequence continues at coordinate 4,675 of JAYSOC010000055.1, forward strand.
CCAACAAGTAAATGCAGATTGGCATTGCATTGCCACTGGTATTACAAATGATGATGGTCGTATTGCTAATTTATTGGAAGATGAAAAAATGTTAGCTCTCGGAAATTATAAAATGAAATTTGAAACCAAAGCATATTTTGATAACCAACAAATACAAACATTTTATCCATTTGTAGAAATTACATTTATTATTTCAAACAATGAGCATTATCATATTCCATTATTATTAAATCCATTTGGATACTCTACTTATAGAGGATCTTAATATTTTTTTAGTATACACATAGAACATCACTCGTATGAATTTTAGTATCGCAGACAACCAAAAAGATAGTTTATTAGAAGCTTTGAAAAAAGCCAATCTACAATTTCAAAAAACGTACCCAGGCGATAAGCCTGATAGACAAGCTGTGCATACCGTATATGGTGGAGCAAATTTATTTAAGTCGGATACTTGTATAAAAATGGGCGATATAGCGTTGAAAAATTTGCTAACCTATGGGCCAAATTTTGTAGCACTTGCACAAGCTTTACAATTTAATGGGCACGAGTTATTGCCAACCAACGAAAATGAAATATTGGCACTCGTACATGAATTGGAAAATGCAAACGAAGCCGATAGAAAAAAAAATCCTGCTTATATTTCTTATACCATTTATAATAAAATAATACAAAAATTAAAAACAGAAGCGGTAGAAGATTTTAGAATAGATTTTGAAGATGGATTTGGTAACAGACCTGATGCAGAAGAAGATGCAACTGCAGTAGAGGCTGCGAATGAATTGGCTGATGGCATGGTAGAAAAAACAATTTCGCCATTTATTGGTATTCGTATAAAACCATTTACCGAAGATTTAAAAAATAGAGGCGTGCGAACGTTAGATATTTTTTTAACTACACTCTTGCAAAAAACCAATGGTAAACTACCAACAAATTTTATTGTGATGTTGCCCAAGGTAACCATACCAGAGCAGGTAACTACATTGGTACGATTGTTTGAAATTATAGAATCAAAAATCAACCTACCCACTGGCACATTAAAAATGGAAACAATGGTAGAAGCCACACAAATAATTATGGATGAAGAAGGCCGTAATCCATTAATGAAA
>JAYSOC010000056.1:0-2329 GCA_043723285.1 Ferruginibacter sp.
TTTTTTAGACAATAATATTTTAAATGATGAACCACACAAAGGCATAGTTTTAAGTATACAATATTCTTAAAATTAAAAAAGCCCACCTAAGAATAGGCAGGCTTTAACGAAGAATGATACAAATTTTTATGCTACTTCAACAATGTTCAACACATTGTAAGAACCATTTTTTAAAGGGTATTGTACTGCGTTTACTTCTTGAAAAAATTCAATAGTCAAAAAATAAAGTTTTGTACCTGTACCAGCAGGTACAGCAGCAGGGGTTAAACTAAATGGCGTATTCGTTCCATCAATAACGATGTTTTGAACAGGGCTATATTCTATGGCACTTACATCATTTGCAAAATCAATATTTGCATAAGCAGCTTTCATGCTTAAATGAGTTGCACCAATTGGATAAAAAATATCGTTAAGTGGCGTAAATGCTGCAAAATCTATTTTGCCAGTTGCAGTTGCAACGGTATAAGGTGCAAATAATACACTACCTAAAGTAGCTTTATTATTAAAATCAAAGCCCTTTATAGTTGCTACAGCTAAAGGGTCGGTTATACCTACACCTACGGTTCTTGCACCTCTTGCAGAGGTTGTATCGTAGTTTTTTAGCTGAGTCATTATTTGTGTTATTCTACTTGTAACACGGTTATCGCTTGCGTTCATCATTAAATTACGAACACCATTACGAAGCAATTTTCCAGCACTTGCAGAGCTTCCAAATTCTGCACCGTTTTCACGGGTACGAATAAATGCAGGGTCACTTGCTATTCTTTGCCCAGATACTCCACTTTTAGTTTTTACAAGATGTCCATCTTGCGTTTTATAGAAGGTAAGATTGTCTAATGTTCCTTCAATTTTTAATAAGCCTTTTAACTTTGCCATTGTATATTTTTTAGAATTTAATTGGTTAGTAATTCAAATGCAATCCAAAAATATATTGCTTTGTAAGCTGCACCAAACAACTACTTCCGATGTATTCCATTTCTGCCGATATTTCCATGAAATACTTTTAATTCCATTAAAAAGAATAGTAAATTTGTAATGAGTTAATAAATATTTGAAGAATAGCAAAAGCATAGATAATGTATAACAACAGTATTCAAACAATGGAAAGGATTTGTATTTACCCAAAAGATGTTCAGATTGTAACAGGCAAGAGTGAGCGTTGGGGCAGAGATGTAATTAAAAAGATTAAAGCACAGTTTAGCAAGCAAGAGCATCAATTGGTTTCAATAGATGAATTTTGCCAGTACACAGGGCTATCTGCACAATCTGTAAAAGAGGTATTAAACGCTTAAATTTAATAGAAAAGCTACCTAAATTTCACTATCTTAGCAGTACAAAACGTATAGACTTTTGTAAATTGGTTTTAAAGTAAAACGAGACTTTAACGAGACCTGCAAAGAATGATAATTTGAAATAGCTATTAATAAAGGATTATAGGGTTAGGTTCGAATCCCTAGCTCTCCGCTAAGATTAATATAAAAACCACTGTTACAGTGGTTTTTTTATGGTTGCATAAATACCAATATAATTATATATTTATTGGGGTATTTTGTATAAAAATCTCATACAGTTTAAATAAAATAACTTGTATGGATTGCCAGCCGTATTTACTAAAAATAGCAATGAGAATTATTGTTGCTAGCCAATATATTTTCATTTCTACTACGGGTATTTTTTGTAAAATTATCATAACATAAAGTTTTCAATTTTTAAACCAATTCTACTTTTTTATCAATTAAAATTTCTGAGTGATAAAAAATTGCTGCATTTATAGAATTAGAAATTAAACAATATTTATGCGTTTTTTCTAAAGCCGTATTTGCTTTTTCCTTTAAAGTTTCATCTGCCACCGAAATTTTTGGATATACATTAATAAGCGTAAACTTATACTTGCCATTTACAATTTCTATTTGCCCAATGGTATTGCATTCAAAATTGGTAATTTCGAATTGTAGTTTTTTTGCAAAAGCTAAATAGGTTGTCATAAAACAACTGCTAATGGAACTAAGAAAAAGATGCTCAGGCGACCATGGTTTTCCTTCACCACCAAACTCTGGAGGAGTAGCTACATCTATTGTTCCATCTGCATCTACAGCAGAAAGAATGCCATTATTTTTCTCCTGTCAATAAAGTTTTACTTCAAATAAAAATTGTTTATCGGTTTTGCCTTTCATTGTAAAATGTTTTGAATGCAATATATTTAAGATGTAAGATTTGAATAATGATTTAAATCTGAAATGCTGCTGATAGAGAATAGAAAATTATTGAACTTTTAAATTAACTATAAAAGTGAAAATAATCTTATTATACTTTTCAAATTTTTTAAAAA
>JAYSOC010000057.1:0-2328 GCA_043723285.1 Ferruginibacter sp.
GAAGATATGGAGCAACGCCCAACCAATAAGGTAGTGGGTTTTAGAGAGAATTTAGAAAAACTTATTCCTAGTTTATACGAACATCGTTGCAGCGAAAATAAACCTGGTGGTTTTTTTGAACGAGTAGATGAAGGCACTTGGATGGGGCATGTAATGGAACATATTGCACTAGAAATACAAACCCTTGCGGGCATGGATATGGGCTTTGGACGCACACGAGGCACAGGCAAAGAAGGTGAGTATTATGTAGTGTTCAATTATATGGAAGAAGCGGTGGGTGTGTTTGCTGCAAAAGCTGCTTTCAACATTTGCGAAGCATTGATAGAAGGTAGGGCTTACGACTTGCATGCAGACATACAAACAATGCGAGAGTTGCGTGAAGAAACTCGCCTTGGCCCAAGCACAGGTTGCATTGTAGAAGAAGCAGCAAGGCGAGGCATTCCATTTATTCGGTTAAATAAAAGTAGCCTTGTACAATTGGGTTATGGTGTAAACCAACAAAGAATACGAGCTACCATTGCTGGTACAACAAGTTGCATTGCTGTAGATATTGCTGGGGATAAAGACGATACAAAAAATTTATTAGAAGCTGCAGAAATACCTGTACCAAAAGGAAGTTTAATAAGAAGTGAAGATGGGTTAAAAGATGCTATAGATAAAATTGGATATCCAGTAGTTTTGAAACCACTTAATGGAAATCATGGTAAAGGTGCTACTACAAATATTGTAAATTATGAGCAAGCTTTAACGGCACTAGATGCCGCACAAAAATACGGTCGCACTGTAATTGTAGAAAAATATATTACAGGTTTCGATTTTCGTTTGCTGTGCATCAATTATAAATTTGTATGTGCTGCATTGCGTACACCTGCCGCCGTTACAGGCGATGGCGTGCATAGCATACAGTGGTTGATTGATGAAACCAACAAAGATGAACGCAGAGGATATGGTCATGAAAAAGTGCTTACACAAATTACCATAGATGATTTTACTCAAAAAATGTTGGATGATAAAGGTTATACGTTGGATACTGTTCCACCAAAAGGTGAACTCGTTTTAGTAAAACCAACAGCCAACCTTAGTACTGGCGGCACTTCTACCGATGTTACAGAAGAAGTACATCCATCCAATATTTTTATGGCAGAGCGTATTGCAAAAATTATTGGATTAGATATTTGTGGTATAGATATAATGGCGCCGAACTTAAAAGTACCAATAACAGAAAATGGAGGTGCTGTGCTAGAAGTAAATGCAGCACCGGGTTTCCGCATGCATATAGAACCATCGGAAGGTATTGCAAGAAATGTAGCCGAGCCAGTTATTGATATGCTTTTTCCAAATAAACAAAATACTGGACTCATACCTATTATTGCCATTACTGGTACAAATGGAAAAACTACAACGAGCAGACTTGTAGCACATATTGCTAAAACGGCTGGCTATAAAGTTGGATACACAACCAGCGATGGTGTGTATATTCAAAACCAAATGATGATGAAGGGAGATTGTACTGGGCCTGCATCTGCACAATTTGTTTTAAAAGATCCTACAGTAGATTTTGCTGTGCTAGAAAGTGCTCGTGGCGGAATTCTTAGAAGCGGTTTGGCTTTTAGAAATTGTGATATTGCTATTGTAACAAATGTAGCAAGCGATCATATGGGACTTGGTGGTATTGATAGTTTGGAGCAAATGGCTAGAGTAAAATCGGTAGTGGCAGAAACCGTTTACAAACATGGTTTTGCAATTTTAAATGCCGATGATGATTTGGTGTATGAGATGCGAAAAAATTTGTCATGCAATATTGCATTGTTTAGTATGGATGAAAATAATCCAAGAATTATTGAGCATTGTAAAAATGGTGGACATGCTGCCGTTTTTGAGAATGGATTTGTAACTATAATGAAAGGCACTTGGAAAATACGAGTACAAAAAGTGTCTGAAATTCCAATTACTTATGGCGGTAAAGCATTACACAATGTAATGAATACACTTCCATCTATATTGGCTACTTATTTGTATAGAAATATAAAAGTGGCCGATATTAAATTAGCATTGGAAACATTTATTCCATCGCCCACACAAACACCTGGCAGATTAAATCTTTTTCAATTTAAACATTTTAAATTTTTAGCAGACTTTGCCCATAACCCTGCAGGTTTGCAATTGCTCTGCGATTTTGTAAGTAAAATGGATGGTACACCAAAAGTTGGTATCATTAGTGGTACAGGAGATAGGAGAGATGAAGATATTAGAGAATTAGGTGCTATATCTGCAAAGTATTTTGATGAAATTATTATACGACAAGATAGGCACTTGCGTGGGCGTACT
>JAYSOC010000058.1:0-5763 GCA_043723285.1 Ferruginibacter sp.
AATACCTAAACTTAATGCTGCAATAGAAATTCTACCTCCATCTAATATTTTCATGGCTTGTTTAAAACCATCACCCACATTACCCATGCGTTGTGCATCAGATACGATACAATTATCAAAAATCATTTCGCAGGTTTCGCTTGCACGCATACCGAGTTTGTTTTCTTTTTTACCAGCCATAAAACCTGGAGTTCCTCTTTCTACAATAAAAGCTGTACTATTATTTTTTGCACGAGGCTCTCCTGTTCTGCAAACTACGACAGCAATATCACCACTCTTGCCATGCGTTATCCAACTTTTTGCGCCATTAATAATCCAATTATTACCATCTTTTGTAGCAGTAGTTTTCATATTGCCAGCATCGCTTCCTGTATTGGGTTCTGTAAGTCCCCATGCACCTAAATGCTCTGCTGTGGCTATTTTAGGCAAATATTTTTTCTTTTGCTCTTCGCTACCAAAATATAAAATATGCCCAGTACACAAACTATTATGTGCAGCTAACGACAACCCAATAGAACCACAAACTTTTGCAATTTCTTGTATAATGGCACTGTATTCATAATAACCAAGTCCTGTGCCGCCATATTCTTCGGGTACAAAAACGCCCATCATTCCTAGCTTTCCCAATTCTTTAAAAATATGAATTGGAAATTCTTGGCTTTCATCCCATTCCATTAAGTGCGGCTTAATATATTGCAATGCAAAATCTTTTGCTGATTGTGCTACTTGTTCTGTTATTTCATTCTTACGAAAATCCATTGTATTATAGTAATATTTGAGCCTGCAAAATAGCGAAATTTATGCTAACGAATGTTAGTTTTCGCATATTTAAAATTTGAATAAAAGGTATCACCTTTTATGATGCATCTTAGTTCTATAAGGCCTGTAATGAAAGGTTACAACTCTTTCATAAAATGTAACATTTTTTATAAAGTTAAGTACGGTGAAATTTTATCGTAGGTTTCCGCATTTATTAGCATAATCTTCTTTAGGTCTTCCAAAGCTTTATAATTACCATGTTGCTTTTTGTATTCACTTATAACTTTTGCCATTTGCCAACGAATATATGGGTGTACTTTTAGTTCTTCTTCTGTAGCAGTATTAATATTTATTTTATGGATATTATCTCCGTTAATTTTTAGATATGGTTTTATTTTTTGGAAAACAGAATCGGGCAATCCAAATGTTTCGCCCACTTGCTCTACTTTATAAAAGCCACCAAGCTTATCTCTAAATTTTATGATGCGCCTAGAAAAACCTGCACCAATGCCAGGTAATCCATCATAAGCAGCTGAGTCACCATTATTAATATCTACTTTTGAAATTTCCTTCTTTTCATAAACCTTTTTTTCGTAGGGTTGATAATTGTTCTTGTAATTATTGGTATATGTTTTTTCTTGTCCACCTGCTATGCGCACATATGGCACGAGTCTATCTTTTTCATCATCCCTCAAGCCCCAAACTTTTCTCAAATCATCTGGTTCTCTAAACCTACCGCCTTTTTCAATATAATGTTGTATGCCAGTAATCGTTTTATCTTTTACACCAAGCTTTCTCCACCCATCTGCACTCAATGTGTTGGGGTCAAAATAAAACATAGTACCAGTAAATGTATTGTTGTATTCTTTTTTGGGATAAGAATGATAGCCGCCATTATCACTATACTCGTTTTTATTGTAATAATTTTTTGTGCTATCTTTTTGCATTTCTTTTAAAGAATCTGTTGCAGCAAAAATGGTTTTATTATTTGTAGTGTCTTCTTGGATGATGATAGGATAAATATATTTAGCACTTACGAAAATGCCAATGATAGTTGCTAAAAGTACAAGTGTACCTCGCTTTTCTTTTTTTGTAAAAGTTAGAAAGCCTTTTGCAGATTCGTTTTGCATGAGCCAAGTTTTGGTTTAATAAATTTATACAAAACTTTTATTACAAACACAATATTTATCAAATATTTATTTCCAACATATCATAGCTTAGCGCACAATCTTCGGGCAAAGTTTCACTAACTTCATCATGAAGGCCTAACTGGTGGCTTATATGCGTAAAATATGTTTTAGAAATATTTAATTCATGAGCAAGGTCTATAGCTTCTTGCAGGGTAAAATGGGAGAGGTGTTTTTTATGCCTGAGTGCATTTAACACTAATATTTCAGAACCCTTTATTTTTTCTTTTTCGGAGTCTTCAATTCTATTTGCATCGGTTATATAAGTAAAATTACCAAAACGAAACCCCAGTACTTGCATGTGCAAATGCCAAACTTTTATAGGTGTAACTATAATATCACCCACTAAAAATGGTTCATCATTTATATTATGCAAATTAATATCAGGAATACCAGGATATTTATGCTCTGCAAATACATAATAAAACTCACGTTTCAGTGCGACTTGTGTAAGTTCGTTGGCATATACTTCAATAGGCATTTCGTTAAAATAATTAAATGCTCGCACATCATCCATACCTGCTATATGATCTTTGTGTGGGTGCGTAAAAATAATGGCATCTATATGTCGCACTTTTTGACGCAGCATTTGAAAGCGAAAATCGGGAGTAGTATCCACCACAATGGTTGTTGTTTCGCTTTCTACCATTATGCTACTGCGAAGTCTATTGTCTTTTGCATTGTTAGATGTACACACTTCGCAATCGCATGCTATCATAGGCACACCACTACTCGTACCAGTACCAAGAAAAGTTATTTTTAAAGAAGGAAAAGACATTCTTAAAATTACGAATTAAAAATTACGAATATCGAATTTAGGGAAAGAAGCTTTAAGCTAAAAGCATTATTAATTATTAACTATTCATTATTAACTAAACTGCTACCGTCATCGTCATTACTTCTGTAAAAAGCTTTTGGCTTTCGAGTGTAAGCGAATCGAAGTTTATATTTAATTGAGGCAATAAATCTATCATGGTATTTATTCTACCTTCTAGCGGTAAAAATTTATTAAGTACTACTACTTTTTTGGCTTGCAAAATGCAATAGCCACTTTGAAAAGAACCCCTTTCGTAGCGCATTACATAGCCACTTTCTTCGGCTATTTTTTCTACTTTATCTAACGTAGTTTGTGTGAATTTTAATGCTGCCAATGCTTATACTTTTTTTTACACTTGCAATTTCTTTCATTTGCAGCAGTATCGGTAAAAACGTTTTCAACAATAGTTGATAACTATTTGATAGAGTATAACTAATTAATGTACAACCAAAAAATAACATAGTTTCAACCTTCAACAATATTCAACAACTTTCTACATTTTTTACTTATTGGTCATCCTTATCACAGGCACAATCATTTCCTCCAAACTTACACCGCCATGTTGAAAAGTATTTTTATAATAATTTACAAAATGATTGTAATTATTGGGATAGCAAAGAAAAATATCTCCCTTTGCAAATACAAACGACGAGTTTACATTTGGCACTGGTAATCCTGCTTCTCTTGGGTCACGAAAAGCCAATACATCTTTTGGTTCGTAGTGCAAATTGCGCCCATGTTTGTAGCGTAAATTTGCCGTGGTTTGTTTATCGCCAATAACTTTTGCAGGTGTTTTTACTCTGGTGCTACCATGGTCAGTAGCCACTATCATGGTTAATTTTTTATCTGCAATTTTTTTCAATGCTTGGTGTAGCGGACTATGCTCAAACCAACTCTGTGTAATGCTTCTATAACTTATTTCATCGCCAGCAAGTTCCTTCAGCACTTCCATTTCGGTACGTGCATGGCTTAGCATATCTACAAAATTATATACGATTACATTAAGGTCGTTTTGCAACATGTTGTGCATATTGTCCACCAGCTTTTGCCCATCGTGGTTGTTGGTTATTTTGGTATAAGAAATTTTTAAATCGCCCTTGCCCATCTTTTTTAATTGCGCCCTCAAAAAATCTTCTTCGTACAAATTTTTTCCCCCATCTTCATCATCATTTTTCCATTGCTCAGGAAAATTCTTTTCAATGTCCACAGGCAACATACCTGCGAAAATGGCATTACGAGCGTATTGTGTAGCAGTTGGTAATATGGCATAAAAAGTTTCTTCCTCGTGTATGCGAAAACTTTCTGCAAAGATGGGTTGTATGGTTTTCCATTGATCAAAACGTAAATTATCTATCAAAACAAAAAATAATGGAATACCTTTTTCTAAATGCGGCAGCACTTTAAATTTTAATAATGTATGGCTCATTATTGGCGCTTCCACCGCTTTTGGTCCTACCCAACTTGCATAATTTTTACTGATAAACTTAAAGAACTCTGTATTGGCTTCTTGCTTTTGTGTATTAAAAACTTCTTGCATTTCGGGGCTATCACTTTTCTTCATTTCCAGCTCCCAATACACTAATTTTTTATACAAGTCCATCCACTCTGTGTAATTAGGATTATCGTTAAGCGCCATAAACAAACCCCTAAATTCTTGTTGGTAAGCTGTAGTTGTTTTTTCTGCAACCAAGCGTTTATTATCTATCAATTTTTTTAATGAAAGCCATACTTGGTTTGGGTTTACGGGCTTTATTAAGTAATCACTTATTTGGCTACCAATGGCTTCGTCCATTATATTTTCTGCTTCATTTTTGGTAATGAGTACTACGGGTATGGTACTATTTATTTCTTTTATTTGTTGCAAGGTTTGTAAACCCGTTATGCCAGGCATACTCTCATCCATCAACACTACATCTACTATATTTTCTTTTACATATTCCACAGCATCAAAACCATTGGTCTTGGTGGCTATTTCGTATCCTTTATTTTCTAAAAACATAATTTGAGAATTCAAACTATCTATTTCATCATCTACCCAAAGTATTTTTGCTATGCTCATATATTATAATTTTTCTTTTACAGTAAAGTTCATATCGGGAGTGTCGTAAATTATATTACCTTTTAACATTTTTATATTCATAAAAACTACTCGAGTGCCTTCGCTGCAACGCTTAAAAATATTTGTAAGAGCACTTAAACTATTTCCAGTTAAATTTGCTATTACAGGTTCCGAATATCCTTTTCCACCACCAATATAAATGGAAATAGATTTTATGGTCAAGTCATCTGGCATTAAGATATTTTTTGCTTTCAATAAAGAATCTAATAAAACATACCCTTCTGTTTTACCACAAAAAGTGATATTAGGTTTAGTTTTTAAATACACTTTTTTATTTGAAGCTATAATTGCTTTCTCTTGCGCAAATGAAAATGTACTTATCTCACAAAAAATAAATAAAAAAGTTAAAAGCTTATACATCTACAAAATTTATTTAGACAAATATAATTTTTAAAAAAGATGAAAAGATAGTTTATACGACTTTGTTTTTCTTTTAACATTAAAATGAATATTAATTACCAGCATTTAAAAAATATTAGTAAATTTGATAAAAGCCATCAAACATGGAAACGATTACGTATCAAATAACAATAAAAAAAGACTACGCTTCAGCAATATTAGAAGAGTTAAGATTGAATGATGCTATAGAATTTATGCCTGAAAGTATTCCACAATGGCAAATAACCGAAACACTTAAGAGGCTTCAAAAAATGAAAGATAATCCTTCAACTATGATGGATTCTGATACTTTTTTTAATAGTATAGCCGATGATGCAAGGTAATTTTACTATTTATTATTCAGAAGAAGCTCGGTTAGATTTATTAGAAGCTGTAAAGTGGTATAATGGCATTAATATAGTTCTTGGTAAAAGATTGAAAAGAGAGATTAAGAATGTAGAAAAGAGCATTATACTAAATCCTGCATTTGCTTCTATTAAATA
>JAYSOC010000059.1:0-5761 GCA_043723285.1 Ferruginibacter sp.
AACACACCCGCATTTTATGCCTGAATTTCAATTTTGAGTATTGACAATACTTGCAATGGCTTAATTTTAGAAAATACTAATTATCTCGGACAACAATAGATTCTAATGTTTTTTGGTATGCTGCCTTTTTCGGAGCCATACATCAAAAACTTACAATAGGCATCATAAAATTCTAAAGTGTCATATTTAGGAAATGTACTCTCAGTAGGCATTTGAGACATATACTTTAATAAAAAATTATAATCATCTTTTGTTAAATTAAATCTTTTACTAGCAGGATATGCTTCTGGAAAAATTACCCGCAACAACATATCGTTCATATCATCTAAATACAATCTGTTTTTTGTTGAAAAATTAAATGGCTCATTTATAATTGAATCATTTTTATAAAATCCTTTTCCAAAAAAATCATTTCGGTTTATATAATTGAGTTTGCTTGTTTGTTGTAGTTGTTCAAAAATTATTTTCTTGTTTGCATCTAAAAACTTCACAGGGTTGGTTTTTCTATTTTCTTCTTCTGAAAGTGCAATGCCAAGCCTATGTATAATTTGTGCATCTTCATAACCTAATTTGTGTAAGCTATTGTTTAAATATTCTTGCCCCAAAAATTCGTACAAACGATTATTGGCCTCATTATCGCTTACCATAAAAACTTTTTTTATGTAATGTGCAATGCTGGGGTATCCGTTTTGTGATGAGGTATCTTTTTTTACAATAGTCTGATTTTTTGAAACACTATCGGTAAGTATTGTGGTGTTTTTATTCAATCCTTTTTTATTGAGCTCATTTAATTTTTGTAAAGCTAAAAATGCGGTTGGCATTTTTGCTGTGCTTGCCGGGTAGAAATAAGTATTGTGCTCTAAATTGTAAGTGTATCTTTTAAAACTTGGTTTATTATTTTTATCTCTGTTTATTTGTGTGTACACAATTTGCACCCTATTATTTTCTTTATTGGCTACAATATCTTTAAACGCAGCATTGCTCAATAATAATTTCTCCAAAAAATCATCTTCTTTTTGTAATGTTCTTTTGTTTTGTGCCATAGCAGTAGAAAGTGAAAGAGTAAATATGAATAGTAATATCTTTTGCATAAAATAAATTCTTACTCAAATATAATCTAATAAGCATTTTACATTGTAAATTTTTCAAATAAAACATACTAATAAATGCTGCATATAAAATTTCTGTGTTATTTTTACACTATAAATTTGTTTTGTTTTTCATGAATAAAAATTTTGCATATAACCCTCATACAGAAACCACAGAAGATGTAGATGTACTTACGGAAGAATCTATTAATCATAACCTCATTGTGTGGAATGATGAAATAAATACTTTTGATTGGGTAATAGATACACTTATGGATATATGTGGTCACGAACGTGAGCAAGCTGAACAATGTGCTATGCTAATACATACAAAAGGAAAATATGCAGTAAAGAATGGCAGTTACGATACACTAAAACCACAGTGCGAAGGAATAACTGATAGACTTATAAATGCAACTATTGAATAATTATTGCAAAAGAAAAGCCGCTTTTAAAAAAAGCGGCTCAATCTTAAATAAAAAAAACTAGGGGATTAAGGCATATTTAAATTCTGGTTTTCCTCTTGTGCCACCATCTGTTCCAACACCCATTGCTAGGCACTTAAATTTATAATAATTTCCGTTGGCATCTTTAATTAAATAAAAACGCTCCAATCTTGCGCCTATAGCAGGTTGTGTACTTCTCCAATTGCTTCCTATTGTCCAACGACCAGTTGTTACAGGGTTTACATTTATACTATCTTTATTAAAAGCAGTATAAGCCGCTGCTGCTGTTGTAGCGTCAGCATATATTTTTTCTTTTACTTGCACGCCTTGTAAATAATTTACTGCTATCAAGTCAGAAAAATTATATGGCACAAAACCTGCTCCAAAATTTGCCTGATATTGCGAGTAAGTCCACATTATATCCCACTTCAATTTTTCTGGTTCTACACTTACTATACCATTGTCTAAAGATGCGTATTGAAAATTATACAATTCGTTTTTTGTAATATTGATTGTTTGAAAAGTGGTTGCTTGCAATCCCGCATATTGCAAAGTATAACCTGTAGCATTGCGTAATACACGAAGCTTAACCCATGTGCGTGGAGAAAGTCCACCGCCAGTACCACGGTTTAAAATAATTACAGGGTTCAATGCATCTGTAGCAGAAACTGCTGGTATTACTGTCTGGTTAATATCGCCATTAATGTTATCGAAAAATGCAAAGTGAGATACATCGGGCGCTGTTTGACTTGTAGCAAGTGTGAGCGCAGCAGTATCAGAAAGTGTAACAGTATTCAAATCGAATTTTGACAATACTTTTGCGCCGGCGCTTGCAGTGTTGTTTAATATTACTCTAAAATCTGCACCGCTATAAAAACCAAGATCCCACCCTGAGCGAAGCGCTGTGGCTACTTTATCGGTACTAAAATCTAAATAAACTGAATTACCAGCTGCACTTCCAGCCTCAGTGCCAGCTATACCATTAAATTGAACTCTTTCACTTCCTGCAGAAGCGGTGTTGGTAATAATAATAACTGGGTCTGCATCTTTTTTACATGCTGTAAATGCTACTGCTACTGCTACACAAAGAAATGTTGATTTTATTTTTTTCATCTGTTTTATCTGTTTGTTGTTTTAAGGGGTTGTTTATAATTTATTTTTTATTCCATTCAAAATTTAATCCTACAAAATATGACCTGCCATAGTTTACCGATAATGCACCGGCAGTATTGTGCGATACACTCGATGAAACAACGGTTGTACTATTTACAGCCGTTACATCAAAAATATTTTTTACGCCAGCATTTATAGTAAGCTTTTTGCCAGCTTTTGTAGTAACGGTAAAATCTGCTAAATTATATGCATTCGTACTTGTTGGAAAAAGCCCTGGCTCTCTGCCTGTAGGATCATTCTTTAAATCGGGTTTTGTGCCTACAAATTTGTAAAAGAATGCAAGCGAAGTTTTAAGTTTTGCTAATTTGTAAATAATATTCGTATTTACTTCTGGTGTCCATAAAAAATTGCGAGAAATATTTTTGTAAAGTGTATCGTTGTATTTTCTTTGATAACCTGTATAAGTAAAGCCTATGCTTGCATCTACATTTTTGTACATTATTTTATTATCTAAAGAAAACCCCTTTGTTTTTACTGCATCAATATTAAAATAACTATACTGTCCTCTATTACTTATGTTTTCTATTAAATCAATTTGATCTTTAAAAGTGTTATAAAATCCGTTAATCGTTGCATTTAATTTTACTTTTTTAGAAGTTGAAACTGCCCAATTAATAGATCCATTAAAACTATTGGAGCTTTCTGCTTTTAAATTGGGGTTGCCAACTATGTTATGATTAACATCTATAAATTCAAAAAACAATTCACGCAACACAGGAGCTCTAAAACCGTAACCATAGGAAATTCTTAGATCAACATTCTTATTTATTGCAAATTTTGTATTAATTGAAGGAATAATAGGAGGGGCTTTGTACAAAGAATTATTTTCGAAACGTACACCAGGACGAATATTTATTTTACTCGTTGGTTTATATTCTGTAGAAATAAACAAGGCATAATCGTTTATTGATGGTGTGCCTACAATTCTTTCTCCGCTTACTTTTTCATGGTTTATTTCTATACCTGGTTGTAAAGATAGTTTTGGTGATAAAGTATATTGTAACGTATTTTTAAAATTGAAACTGTTTAATTTTGATACATCTTGCTCGCCTGCCAAAGTTCCTTTTGTTATAATGCCAGTAATAAAGTCGTGATTTTCCGTTGCTGTAGCTCTAGAAAAATTTGTATATGCAAAAATGGAGGAAAGCGTTATTTTTTCATTGAAACGATAGTTACTTTGTAGTTGATGCATTAATCTGTTACTAGTAAATTGTTGGTCTTTTGATCTTGCTAACCTCACATCTATATCAATATTTATAGGGTTCCTTTTTGTTATCGTTTCCACCATTCCATCTATACGATAATAAATATCTAGCTTATCTTTTTTATAACCAATTTTTGCATTACCAAAATATTGTTCTTTTGGCAACCAATTTTTTCCTCTGCCATATTGGTCTCCACCAAAGCCATCAAATGCATTGTGAGAACCGCCAGCATTAAAATAGATATTGTTTTTATTTGCAGCAATATTTATATTTTGCGCATGCACACCTTTGTAACTAAATGGATAATATTCTTTGCCCGAAGTTTCTTCTTGTGCTCTTGCAGAAATGGATAATGGATGTAAATTATTTTTCTTTGTAATGATGTTTATTATACCTGCCATAGCATCTGTACCAAACGAAACCGACATTGGGCCTTCTACAATTTCTATTCGCTCAATAGTGTTTACATCAATTTGGCTAAGGCTTGCACGCTCATCAGATCTATCTAATAACGGCACACCGTCTAATAATATTTTTACATTTCTGCCGAGCATGCCATTTACCTGCACATCAGTTAACCCCAGCGTATTATCATTACTAAAACGAAATCCAAGTTGGTTATTCAATACTTGTTGCACATTTGTAGCACCACTCAGTTTTATTCTTTCTTCGTTTACTACTTTTATTTGATAAACAGAATTTCTTAAAGATTGTGGTTTATATTGGCTAGTAACAACCACACAATCTAATGGAGATGAAGTAGAGTCTTGTGCTACAATATTATTTGAAATTAATATTGCGGAAATGCCTATTATTCTTCTAAAATTTATCATATATCCTCTTTTCAAGCTGCAAAAGTCTTTCATCATGTTTGCAGTTTTGTCATTTTTTTGTAAAAATTGTTTTTGTGTCAATAATATTACACAATTGGTAAATGTATTTTTTTACTACATATTTACGAAATGATAAAAAATAGGTTTTAAAATTACTAGATATTTAAATAATAATCTTTTAATAACTCAATAAATTCTGTAGAATACTCATTAATATTATTTTTTATAGATATTGATTTTTCTAAAACCTTATCCTCATTATCCGAAATTAACAGGCAAGAGCGAAATAATTTTTTATTTGGAGTGTGAGAAACATTTAGTTGCTCTTTGATAAAAAGCTGAGCGTTAAACAAATTTTGTTTTAAATCATTAACTCTATTATGCGGAATTAATACCGCTGCTAGGCCATTTTCCGATAAATTATTTTTTATTGCATTAGCCAGTTCTGTAAAAGAAAGGGTAGTGGAGTGCATGGCAGCATTTTTACTTTCATTATCAGATTTTAATTGGTTTTCGTAAAACGGGGGATTGCAAATAATGAAATCGTATTTTTCATGAGCAAAAAATTGATGTATTGGGCCATGAAAAATATTTATTTTATTTTTCCACGGAGAATCTTCTACATTTTCGGTGGCTTGTAAAAAAGCATCTGCATCTATTTCTATGGCATCTATAACAGCATCTGTTTTTTGGGATAGCATTAAACTAAGCAAGCCAGTACCACAACCAATATCAAATATTTTTTTTGGTAAAAATTCTTTCTTCTCCAATTTGTCTGCAACCCATGCTCCAAATAACCAAGCATCCGTACATACTTTCATGGCACAATTATCTTGGTTGATGGTGAATTGTTTAAATTGGAAGTAGTTGTTCAAGGTTCAAGGTTTAAGGTTGAAGGTTCAATTTTCAAGGTTCAATAATTTGAGGGCTTAAAAATCTAGCATAAATCATGATTTAAAAGAAATCTTAAATTTTAAATATTCATTCTTAAATCAGAATGCGCTACTTGCGCTTGG
>JAYSOC010000060.1:0-2321 GCA_043723285.1 Ferruginibacter sp.
AAAGGCGGTACAATAACATCTTTTGAAAGCCATTGTGGTGGCTTGGTAGCGCCCGAAAGCGATGACAACCCTTGGCATTACAAAATAAGTTGGAACCCACGCAATGTAGTGCTAGCAGGTAAAGCAGGCGCTGAGTACATACAAGATGGCAAACACATAACCGAAAAATACGAAGATTTATTTGATGCAAATAGAACAATAGACACCGCAGATGAAAGCATTGGAGCATTAAGTTATTATCCCAATAGAAATAGTTTACCCTACATAGATTTGTATGACTTACACGATGCAAAAACTTTTGTACGCACCACACTACGCAATAAAGATTTTGTGCTTGGTTGGAAAACCATTATTGATTTAAAGCTTACTGACGAAACAATTGTATATGAAAGCGATGACCTTTCTCTAGCAGATTTTTACAAACAACATTTCGATTTTAATAATATCTCTCTAAATCTCTCTAAAGAAGATAAAAAACGTTTAGCATTTCTTGGTTTAAATGACAACAATACCATTATCAACAAAGGCAAAATAAGTGCAGCAGATGGTTTGCAATTTGCCTTAGAAAAAAAGCTCCTACTCTCTCCTACCGATAAAGATATGATTGTAATGCAGCATGAAATAGACTATGAATTAGAAACGCAAAAACATCAAATCATTTCTTCATTGGTTGTTTATGGAAAAGATAGTGTGCATACTGCTATGGCAAAAACGGTTGGGCTTCCATTGGGTATTGCAGCTAAATTAATTTTAAATGGCAGCATAAATTTATCGGGCTTGCATTTGCCAATAATTAAAGAAATATATGAACCTGTGTTGAAAGAATTAGAAGCAAATGGGGTAACATTTTCAGAACAAATAAGAAATGTTTAATTCTACAATTTGAAAATTACAGTTTAGATTCTATTGTTGCCTCTAAAAAATCTTGCCGTATTTCTTTTAATCTTGCTCTCCTATATTCTTTTATTTTTTTTGTTATAAAAGTAAAAATAATAAAGGGGTATATATTGTAAAAGCAAGCCTGTTGGGTAATACAATTTAATAAACATGGGTTAAATAAAATTGATTATTTGGTTCTTTAATTCCTTCACAGCTTCAGTAGCCGTTCCAACAATTGGAATAATATTTTCATACCTACTCACTTCTGGTATTACCTTATCAATAATATATTTTGGCACATCGCTTGGTACAAAATCTATTAAACCCGCTGCGGGATAAACTTGTAGCGATGTACCTACCAACACAAATATATCTGCTGTTTGCATTACAAATGCGGCTTTTTCGATCATTGGTACAGGTTCTTCAAACCAAACGATATGTGGCCTAAGTTGGCCGCCATCTTTTGCTACATCGCCTACATTAATGTCGCCTTCTATAGAGAAAATTTCTTCCGTATTTTTTACACTCCGCATTTTAAATATTTCGCCGTGCAAGTGCATTACTTTTGTAGAGCCTCCACGCTCATGTAAGTCATCTATATTTTGTGTAACAATGGTTACTTTAAAATATTTTTCTAAAGCAGCCAATCCTTTATGTGCATCGTTTGGCTTGGCAGCTTTTACATCTTTTCTACGCTGGTTATAAAAGTCCAACACAAGTGCCGGGTCTTTTGCAAATCCTCTTGGTGTGGCTACATCTTCTAAATTGTATCCCATCCATAAACCATCACTATCTCTAAAAGTTTTTAAGCCGCTTTCTGCGCTTATGCCTGCGCCTGAAAGAATAACAATATGCTTCTTTTTCATTGTAGAAAATTAATACTATGGTACAACTTTATCAAATTAACTAATTTCCTCCCCCGCCATCTCCATTATCAATTCCCATTCCTCTTGCTTTACAGGTTGCACACTCAACCTAAAAGATTTTATGAGTGCCATATCTTGCAATGCAGGCACAGCCTTTATTTCAGCTAGGGTAATTGGTCTTTTCAATTTTTTTACAGGCGCTACATCCACCACCACCCAAGCTTCTTCCGTTGTTGTAGGGTCCTGATAAAATTCTTTTACAATTTTTGCAATACCTACAATTACTAGTCCTTCATTGCTATGGTAAAAAAATAGTTTATCGCCTTTCTTCATCGCTTTTAAAAAATTGCGTGCAGTGTAATTACGCACACCATCCCAAAAGGTAACTTTATCTGCTACAAATTTATCCCAACTGTATTTTATAGGTTCCGATTTTATAAGCCAGTAATTCAAATTAATTAATAATTTTATAATTAATAATTAATAATGTTTTTAATTCGAAATTTTTTCCATTTTCAAGTGCAGCTTGATTTGAAAAAATTAGCAAATTAGCATATCAGCAAATTAGCTAATTGT
>JAYSOC010000061.1:0-5733 GCA_043723285.1 Ferruginibacter sp.
ACATAATCTTTTACTGTTTCTAATTCTTTGGGAGTATAAATAATAAAATCAACTCCAACTTCTGGATACATTTTAAAGTCAAGTACGTTTAACACAGCCTCTATTCTGTCTTTTTTTCTTTGGTCAGTTTCCTTCACAATAAATAAATCTATATCACTATCTTTTGTAGGCGTGCCATTGGCATACGACCCAAAAAGATATATTTTTTCGGGTTTGTAACCTTGGACTATTCCATTTACTAATTGTTGTATTTGACTTTGTGTAACCATAACGTAAAGGTAAAATTATTTATCAGAAATTCAGTAATCGTTTTTGTAATGACCTACCAATCTTTCTCCTGCTTATTTGGTGCAGCAGCATTTGCCTTGTGCAATTTATCTTGCAACGATTTTTCTTTTTGTAACAAGGCTTGTAATTTTTGGTCTGCCTGTTTTTGAGAAAGATTGCTAGGCTGAGGTTTTGGTTTATCGTCTTTGCTTTTATCTTTATTCTTGTCGTTGTCTTTTTTGTCTTTGTCTTGTTTTTGTTTTTCTTGCTGTTGTTTTTTTAAGGCCAATTGCAAATTGTGTCTTGCATCCTCATTATTTGGGTTAGATTTTAATGCGTTTTTGTAACTAACAATACATTCTTCCAATTTTTTATCGTTCTGCAAAACCACGCCTTTATTGTACAACGCATTGCTTTTTTCTACAGGTTTTGCCAAAGTGGTTTGTGCTTTTTCAAAGGCATTTACAGCATCTTCTTTTTTTTCTGTTTTGTACAAGGCATTGCCCAAATTAAATTGTGCTGTGGCATTGTTTTCATTTTTTTGTATTACTTCTTCATATTTTTTAGATGCAGTTTCGTAGTCCTTTTTTTTATAAGCGTCGTTTCCTTTTTTTATGATTTCATTAGTGTTTTGTGCAAACAATGAAACACTAGAAAATAAAAACAGTAATATTGTAATTACTTTTAGTTTTTTCATGTTTCTTTTTTTCAATTCGCTAATAAATAATTCTATAATAAGAAACAACAAAGCAACGGCCAATAAATATTGAAACCAACTTTTATAATTTGCAAGTGAGTCATCTGTAACCTCACGTTTATCTAGCGTAGCAAGTTGATTGTACAAAGAAGTAACTGCCGCATCTGTATTTGAATACAAAATATAATTTCCATTTCCTTTTGTAGCAATATCGCTTAAAGCTTGCTCATTCAATTTTGTAATTACAGTATTTCCGTCATTGTCTTTTTTTTCTTCTTTGGTTATTTCATCTATAATATTTGCACCTTGTGGCGAGCCAATGCCTACTGTGTTTATTACAATACCTGCTTGTGCCATTTGCTCTGCAGTTTTTATAGCAGTTTCATCATGGTCTTCTCCGTCACTAATTAATATTACCGCTTTGTATTTTTTTTCTTTATTGTTAAAAGATGCATAACACATTTTTAATGCATCGGCAATTACTGTCCCTTGTGCTGGTATTGTTTCTGGCGTGGCAGATGCTAAATACATTTTTGCCGCAGAATGGTCTGCCGTTAAAGGCATTTGTAAATATGCTCTCCCAGCAAAAATTACTATACCAACTTTATCATTGCTCAATTTATCAATCAATTTATTGAGCAATTGTTTGGCTCTATCTAGCCTATTAGGTTTTATATCTTGCGCCAACATACTCTTGCTTACGTCTAAGGCTATCATTACATCTATACCATTTCTGCTAATTTTTTCTGCTCCAATTTTTGTACGAAAATTAGCTACACTTACTAAAATAAGTGCCATGGCTAAAAAAACCAATAAAAACTTTTTGTAAAAAGAAGAAGTGTTGTAATGAGCTGTTAATTCTTTCACCAAAGCATCATCTCCAATTTTTTTGAATACTTTTCTTTTTTTTGCAACAGCATAAAAATATATACCAACAATAATGGGCAGTAGCAATAATAGCCACAATAATTCTTTGTATTGAAATGGAAGGTTCATCTATTGTTGCAAATTAATCTTTTGCAAACTTATATACTGTTAAAAAAGCAATAAACTATTTTATCTTTTTCCCAGCAAAAAGCCATAATGCTTTAAAATTTCTTTGGTAATGTCCAACCTAGCGTCGTAATTATTAAAATTTTTATCTGAAGACTTTATAAGTGTAGCAAAAAAATACACGTGCCTATTTTCTTCTATCCAACCTACAAGCCAGCCAATTACATTATTTTTTTCATCTGTATTCCAACCAGTTTTATAACTCAATTTATAAGCCGTGTTTTCTTCTTGTAACATTACATTTCTAACTTGCTGTTGCACCGTTTTTCTAAAAGGTAATTGGTCAAAATACAATCTTTTCAGTAAACCAATTTGCTCATCTGGCGATATTTTTAAATTATTATTCAACCAAAACGAATCTATAGGACCAGCAATATTTTTATTGCCATACGAAATACTATCAACATACATTTTCATACTATCTCTACCAATACGCCTTGCTACTTCTTGGTAATAAGGCACGGAGCTTACTTTAAAAGCTTCTGTCATCGTTAAATCTTTATTCCAATCCTCTCTATTTCGTTTTACACCATCCCATTTTATAACCATGTTTTCATCGGTTATTTTCCCTGTTTCTAATCCAATGAGAGAGTTTACAATTTTAAATGTAGATGCTGGTGTTACTCTTGTAGTATCCATTGCCATGTTATAAACGGTAATGGCGCCACTGCTATTATCCATCATGGTAAAACAACCATCCACATTTTTTGCATCAAAATATTGCATAAGGTCATTGTCTATTTTTGCTTTTTTTAACGCACAAGAAAAAAGGAAAAAAGTAGAGAGAAAAATTAAAAAAGAAATTCGAATTATTTTCATGAATATATTTTTTATCCTTAGTAGGAAATTATTTTTTACTTTTTAAATGTTCAGCTGTAGCTTCTAATGCTTCATAAAAAGGCTCGCCGAATTTTCTGATAAGCGGTTCTTTCAAAAATTTATATACAGGTACTTTTAACTTTTTTCCTAGGCTACATGCGGCTTTACAATGATCTTCCCTTGGTTGGTAATTAGCAAATTCTGTTACACCATCTTTACTTTTTTTTACAACCACAGGAAACAAATGGCAACTTATTGGTTTTTTCCAACTCGTTTTTCCATCCAGATAAGCTTGCTCTATGCCACATTTTACAATACCATTTGCATCAAAAATACCATACACACAAATCTTACTATTTATAGTTGGCGTAACCCAGCCAAATTCTTTGTCGTGTACATATCTGCCTTGTTTATTTATTTCATCAATACCTTCTTGGCGCAGGTAAGGCAGCACTTCATTAAACACTTCATCCACTTTCATCAATTCTTTATTGTCTAATGGCGCACCAGCATCTCCATCTACACAACAAGCACCTTTGCAGCTAGTAAGGTCGCACACAAATTGGTCGTTTATAATTTGGTCGCTCAGCAAAACATTTTCTATGGCTATCATTGTTGCAAAAATACGAGTAAATAATTTAGGCTAATAACTGCATTTTTGCTTTGGAGAAATAATTTTTAATAATGAAGTGGCTTAAGCTGTTTCGGTCTGTTTTGTTTTCTCCCCTTGGGGAGATAGAGGGACATTTTGTGGACATTAGGGGGCAATTTTCCACTTAAAAGTTTCTATCAAATGGTCTATATCTTTTTGTAAAAAATCTACCACAGGCTTTACAGAATCTGCATTTGGCGATGCATAAAAATACAAAGCGCCCCTTAAAAAATTTTTAGTGGTATCAGTCATAAAAAATTGCCTTTGCGTAGCCGCATTGCCACCAAGTTTAAATAATAAGCCAGATATATTATTGGCAGTTTTAAACAAACTATCTTTTTTGGAAGTAGCCACATCTTCGTTTTTGCTGGTAAGGTTAAATGCATCGTTTATCATTTTATCGTATGCATTTATGCCAATGGAATCTTTGTATTTTCCATCGGGCATTTTTATTTTGTACAATGCTTTTCCACCAACTGCTTTATAACTCAAAAATATTTTTGCATTAAAATTTGTAAAATCTATATTGCGCCAAAAATTATTTTCGGGGTTTGCATCAAAGTAGGTGCTGTCTTTTACAATCTGTGCATATGTTGGGTATTCAAAACTATACGGAAAGCCAGGCTCATCAAACAATTGATATTTTTTTTCTGGGAAATTGATTTTAAAATAACCCGTTTTTTTTGATGTGTATGCACTATTGCAGGCAGCCAAAAAAATTGTAAAAGAAGTAAAATAAAATAATTTTTTTTTAAAAAAACACATAGTTATTTTTTGAAACCGATGAAGAATTTATATTTTTTCTTTTATTAAAATCTTTACTTTATCTATTCTGTTTTTATTTATTTCTAGTGGTATAAAAGTAAAATCTCCACTTTCAAGTTCTTCATTTATTTGAGGAAACTCTCCCGCAATTTCTAATACTAAACCCGCTACAGAATCACTTTCGCCTCGTATTTTATCAAATGTATCAGAAGCTAATTTCATGGCTTTGCACGCATCGTTTATCATCAACTTTCCTTCAAAAATATATGTGTGTTCATCTATTTTTTTATTAATACTTTCTTCATCATCAAACTCATCTTTTATTTCGCCAATTATTTCTTCCATAATATCTTCTAGCGTTACAATGCCCGATGTGCCACCAAACTCATCTACCACCACCGCAAAATGTATGCGTTTTGCACGAAACTCTTGCAACAAATCTTCTATCCATTTTTGCTCATGCACAAAAAATGCTGGGCGTATATGTGTATGCCAATCGTAACCTGATGGCTCTTGTATGTGCGCAAGCAAATCTTTTGTATGTAGCATTCCCACTATTTCATCCAAATTATTTTTATATACTGGCAAGCGTGAGTAGTGTAATTCTTCTACCGAGTTTATTAAATCTTTTAGTGAGCTATTGTGCTCTATTCCATTTACATCTAGCCTTGTGCGCATTATTTGTTTTACTGGTGTGTCGCCAAATTTTCTTATGCCTTTTAGAATTTGCTTTTCTTCTAGCGTGGCTTCATTATCTGGTATTGAGTCTATGGCATCATCTAAATTATTTGTGTCAAGATTTTTATTTTTATTGTTCGAAAATGTTTTTTCAAATCCATCGCCAAATTTTACTAAGCGTTTACTTATCAAATAAAATATGCTATTAAAAATTTCTACAATGAGCGATGCCGAAGATGCAAACCCAATTTTATAATGTGTGGCCCATACTTTTGGTAACACAACTGCAAATAATAAAAGCAAAAAACTTATACAAAATAATTTTATGGAAAACAAAAACCAAAATGCAATAGTATAATTAGAGAACCAATCGTCTATTAAAATATTGGAAATTAAAATGATACCCATGTTTACAAAAACATTGGTAATATGCATAGATGCCAACAATGTTTTTGGTTGTTCAAGTAAAGTTACAATTCGCCTGAAAGAAGGTTGCTGCTTAGTTTTAAGAACATTAATATCTTTTTGTGTAAGGGAGAAAAAAGCGACTTCGCTGCCAGCTATTAAAAAAGAAATGAGCAATAATAAAATGGCAATAAATATAAGAACACCTGTAACAGCAGGTATAATGGCAATTATTTCACATGGCAGAAAATTTGCTGCCAACCCCGAATGATAATCCAAAACAAAAAATTTATATGAACAATTTCATTTTGCAAAATGCAAAATAATTTTTATTAAAAGGGTAAACGCTCTTGACCTGTTTCATCTACAGGTGGTGGTACATCGTCATCAGTAAAAG